>DAOLDI010000200.1:0-4915 GCA_035327445.1 Cyclobacteriaceae bacterium
AATTAAATTACCAGAGCTGGAACAGCCGGTGTTCAGTGCATCTCGTAAAATGGATTTTGAATTAGAAGTAGCGTTCATCACCTGCAAAGAAAATAAGTTAGGCAGCAGTATCAATACAACAGATGCAGAAGACTATATTTTTGGATTGGTATTGTTCAATGACTGGTCGGCACGCGATATACAACAATGGGAGTATGTACCGCTTGGTCCGTTTTTGGGAAAGAATTTTGGTTCTACTATTTCACCCTGGATTGTAAGCCTTGATGCCCTCGAACCCTTTAGGGTGCAAGGTCCTGAGCAAAAACCAGAGGTATTGCCTTACTTGAAATGCAGCAAGCCATTTAATTTTGATATCGCCTTAGAAGTAAGTCTGCAACCGAAAGAATCGGAGGAGCAAATTGTTTGCCGTTCAAATTTTAAGTACATGTATTGGAACATGGCACAACAATTGGCGCATCATACCGTGAATGGTTGTAATGTACAGGTTGGAGATATGTACGCATCAGGCACTATCAGCGGGCCATCACCCGGATCTTATGGTTCTATGCTGGAATTAAGTTGGAACGCACAAAAACCTTTGCAATTAAGTAATGGAAAAGAAAGATCTTTTATTGAAGATTATGATACCGTGATTATGCGCGGCTATGCAGAAAAAAAAGAAGTAAGAATTGGTTTTGGCGAATGCCGCGGAACCTTATTGCCAGCTTTATGAGGAGAACTTATTTAATTTTTGTTTTATTTCTCAGTGCGATCTTTTCACAGGCACAAAGCCCCATCAAAGTTGCTTGCATTGGCAATAGCATTACCTATGGAGATGGCTTGAGCCGCTCAGAGGCCTATCCGGCACAATTAGAAAAAATGCTGGGCGATAAATTTGTTGTAAGAAATTTTGGTGTTAGCGGACGAACGCTGCTGAGGCAAGGAGATTTCCCTTATATAAAAGAACAAGCCTACCAGGACGCCTTAAACTGGAAAGCCGATGTGGTAGTAATAAAATTAGGAACTAATGATTCAAAGCCTCAAAATTGGAAGTTTGAAAAAGATTTTGAGGCCGATTACAGAGATATGATTCGCGCATTCAAAAGGGCCAATGCAGATGTAAAAATTTTTGCGTGCCTGCCGGTACCGGTTGCCAATGATGCCTGGGGAATTTCAGGTAAGATAGTACAGGAAGAAATTATTCCCATCATCAGAGAAGTTGCATCAAAAGAAAAAGTGGAGGTAGTTAATCTATTCAGAGCACTTGATAAGCATAGAAACAAATTTCCGGATGGGGTACATCCAAATGCTGAGGCTTCTAAAATAATTGCCGAGACAGTTTATAAGTCGATCACCAAAAAACCTGAGGCACCTAAATGATAAGCATAGACCCCAAAGAAGTTACCATTGCCAAAATGCACGCGCTTATGTTGGGAGCTGTTGCTCCGCGGCCTATTGCTTTTGCCAGTACTATCGACAAAGCCGGAAATGTAAACCTGAGTCCTTTCAGTTTCTTTAATTGTTTCAGTGCCAATCCACCCATTCTGGTTTTTTCACCTGCACGCAGAGGCAGAGAAAATACTACCAAACATAGCTATGAAAATGTACTTGAAGTACCTGAGGCCACCATCAGCATTGTAAATTATGAGATGGTGCAGCAGATGTCATTGGCCAGTACAGATTATCCTAAAGGTGTGAATGAATTTGTAAAAGCCGGTTTTACCGAATTACCTTCACAAAAAGTGAAGCCACCGGGTGTGGCAGAGTCACCCGCCATTTTTGAGTGCAAGGTAAATCAGGTCATCAGCCTGGGCGAAGCGGGTGGTGCCGGAAACCTGGTGATATGTGAAATTGTATTGGCGCATTTTAAAGAAGAAATTCTGGATGCTGAGGGCAGGGTAGACCCCTTTAAACTGGATGCAGTTGCCCGCATGGGTGGCGATTGGTATTGCAGGGCAAATGACAAAGCTTTGTTTACTGTGCCCAAGCCAACTGGTAAAATAGGTATTGGGGTTGATCAGTTGCCGGCCTCTTTTTTAGGGAGTAAAGAACTTAGCCGAAACGATATAGGACTTTTGGCCGGAATTGAACACATTCCAGATACTGATGCTGTTAGTGTCTTTGCAGAAAAGCCTGAAATTAAGGCCATTATGGATTTGGCAGATGCCTCTGAGCGTAAAATAGCCCTGCAAAGAATGGCGCATTATCTCTTGAAAGACCATAAAATTGAAGAGGCATGGAAGGCTTTATTGCTGGCTGAAGGACAGCCGAACTAATACCTCTTGCGTATAAAATTATACCTAAAAAATATTTTGCGGCCTGTTACTAACAATGGTTAGTTTTTGTACCTTGACAACAGTTTTACAGGTTTAATACTAAAAAATCAGGTGCGGAATTTATTCCGCACCTTTTTTATGCCTGTTATATAAACGGCCCAACACACATGGGTTGAATTCGTTAATTTCACATCAAATAAAATCACATAATTATGAAGTATTCAAAATTGATAAGCCTTGTTTTGTGCATGTTCACATTGCTTGCTGTTAATGAGAGCATGGCGCAAGAGCAGAAGAAGCGTACTAGTCCGCCAGCAAAATCTGAAGGCATGGTGGGAGATGTAAAGGTTACTATTGATTACCATTCACCTGCAGCGGACGGTCGCAAGATTATGGGAGATTTGGTGCCTTACGGAAAAGTTTGGCGTACAGGTGCCAACAACGCCACTACTGTAGAATTCAGCAAAGCAATTAAGGTTGAAGGCAAAGAGTTAGCTGCAGGTAAGTATGAAATATTTACTATTCCTGGTGAAAAAGATTGGACGGTTATTTTTCAAAAAGCTACCGGGCAGTGGGGATCTTATACCTACAAAGAAGAGAATGATGTATTGAGGGTAAGTGTAAAATCAGAAGCTACCAAAGAATTTGCAGAATCTCTGAAGCTTGGAGTTGATAAAGATGCCATGTACATTAAGTGGGAGAATACAAAAGTGAAATTAGCACTTAAGAATTAAGTCAATTTAACCGCAATCAAACCCTGTGATGACCCATCGCAGGGTTTTTTATTTACAATCTTTTCATCTTGTGCCTTACAACATAAGCTTCTTTTTAAATACATTTACTCCGACTCCATTTCATGAAAAGTATGCAAACCCTTGGTCGCTCAGACATGCTTGATCTTCCTGATCTTGGCATTGAGAATGTTCCTGTAAAAATAGATACCGGGGCCTATACCAGTTGCATTCATTGTATTTCTGCTAAGGAGATTTCAAACCTTGGATTGGAGGTTGTGATTTCGCTTGAAGACCACAACCATCATTTTGAGCAGCGCTCTTTCCTTTTTAAAGATTTCTCCACAAGATTAATCAAGAACTCATCAGGCGTAACGGAAGAAAGGTATATTATCAAAACAGCTGTGGTGATTTATGCAGAAAAATATCAGACGGAATTCTCCTTGAACCCCAGAGGTAACATGCGCTTCCCTGTATTATTAGGAAGAAGGATTTTAAGAAAACGATTTGTTATTGATGTTGCCAAAAAAAACTTATCTTATAAACACAAAATTAAAAAGCAATGAATATTGCTGTACTTTCCAGAAACCCTAAGCTTTATTCAACCCGAAGGCTGAAAGAAGCAGGTGAGAAGCGAGGTCATAAAGTGGAAATTATTGACCACATGAAATGCGTACTCGTTTTAGAAAAAAAGAATCCCATCATTTGGTATCAGGGCAGAAGGCTTGATTATTTTGATGCTATCATTCCACGTATTGGTGCTTCGGTTACATTTTATGGTGCGGCCGTTGTACGCCAGTTTGAAATGATGAAAGTTTTTACAGCAATTGAATCACAGGCATTAATTCGTTCGAGAGATAAATTCAGAAGCCTGCAAATACTTTCGCGAGCAGGTTTAGGTTTACCCAAAACCATTTTCATGGATTACACCCGCGATACAGAAGGCATTGTAGAAGCAGTGGGTGGTGCACCGGTTGTTATCAAGTTATTGGAGGGCACGCAGGGATTGGGTGTAGTGCTTGCAGAAAATAAGAAGGCGGCTAAGTCTGTAATAGAAGCTTTTCATGGTATAAAGTCGCGCATTATTGTGCAAGAGTATATCAAAGAAGCCAAAAGTTCTGATATACGTGCATTCATAGTAGATGGTGAAGTTGTTGGTGCGATGAAGCGAACTGCTAAAGAAGGTGAGTTCAGGTCAAATCTGCATCGTGGGGGTACAGCAAAAATCATCAAGCTTAGCCGCGCAGAAAAAAGTGCAGCATTAATGGCAGCTAAGAAAATGGGTTTGGCTGTAGCCGGTGTTGATATGTTGCCATCAAGTCGAGGGCCACTCATCATTGAAGTAAATTCTTCGCCCGGTCTTGAAGGAATAGAAACTGCAACCGGAGTAGATATAGCGGGTAAGATTATTCAGTATCTCGAAAAAAATGTAAGCATGAAAAGAGGGGGTACACAAAAAGATAAGATCAATGCTTGATGATTAAAAATTCATTATTGAAGATTCAATATTCTGAATTTTGAGCCTTCAATTTCAATGGCACAAATAACGATCAGCAAATTTGAAAAAATTAGTAATAGCAGGTGAAGAAATAAAACCGGGAGAAAGCAAGGAGATTAAAATAAAAATCGCCCGGCTGCCTTCTCATACGCAAATTGAAACACCTATTTATGTAGTGCGCGCATTAGAAGATGGCCCCGTACTGGCTTTGATGGCCGGCATGCATGGCGATGAAATTAACGGGATGGAAATTGTGCGCAGAATTATTGATGGTAATCTTAACAGAACCAAAAGAGGCACCGTAATTTGTCTTCCGGTAATAAACATTTATGGTTTTTTGAATTACTCGCGTGATGTGCCTGATGGAAAAGATATCAACCGATCATTTCCTGGAAGCTTAACAGGTTCTTTGGCCAGTAGGGTTGCCTATC
>DAOLDI010000201.1:0-4911 GCA_035327445.1 Cyclobacteriaceae bacterium
GGCTGCGAGCATGTTTTGTCCGAACATTACTTTGCCGTTTTGCTTTCTAAAAGTTGTTAGGGTGCGCAAGGGTTCCTCTCCTTTTTCAGCGGTTTCCTGGTTAACGGTAGTGAGTACGCACCGCGCACAGGGTTTTACCAATTTAAATTCAATTTCGCCAATCCTGATTTCTTTCCAGGTATCTTCGGCAAAAGCATCAGCTCCTGTAAATACAAAATTGGGACGGAAGCGGTTCATGGGCACAGGAATTTCCAGGCGTTGGTTCAAATCATCTAAAGATGACTGACCAATGATTAAGAATGGGTATCCATCAGCAAGACTCACATTGTCACCTGGTGAGGCATAGGCCTGGTCAACTTTTCTTTCGTTTGCTTCAGGAAAATACAATAACTGGCAGTTTATTCCCAATCGTTCACTGAACCACTGGTCGTATTGCTTACCCATTTTCAATACAATTACTTCATCATCCCAAATGCTAGCCCGCTGTTTTTCTGATACTTCAGGATGTAAGGGAATATCTAAAACATCAGCTTGAAAACGCACCTGTAAGTTATCTTCACCCATCATCAGTTTGAACAAAGCCATTTCAGGGTATTTTCTTTGGGTAAGGAAAACACCATTATCATCTGCCAGCATCCAGCGTCTGTCGTAGGCTAATCCTTTTGGCATAACTGCTGCCTCATTTAACAGGATGCCTCCCAGTGATTTTATAGGGTAAATCCAGATTTCTGTTAAGCTGATTATTTTCATCTTAAAATTCAATTACTTTTACAAGTATAGTACAAGTGATCATATCATTTTGTTTTCACACATAAAATGAAAGACATAATTCGATTCAGGGGCTTGCCATTTTTGGTATTGCCTTTTCTGATAGCTTGCGGTGAAGTTGATTTACCACTTGAAGAAGAGGAAAAGTTGATAGAGGAAGAAGTTGTAAGCCCGCAGGCAAGTAAACCTATTGAACTGCCTACTGATTTATTTTACTATCAGTTGACCTCAACACGGGATGAGATTGATTTACGACCGTACACTTACTTTGGTGGTTTCTATGCGGAGCGACTCAGATTTTATCACCTGAAATATCCGGGAATAAATTTTCGTGGTGCAGAAGTAAAAGAGATTTACCTGTATTTTATTGATGATTATCTGGTAAAAGTACGCTATGAATTTGCGGATGATATTCTTAGCAGAATCACTGATTATATGCAAAGCGGAGGTCAGGATTTAAATGAGACACTGCGCATAAGCTGGAGTTTTCCTAACAGACAGGTGATGTATAATCGGGTATATGTTGGCGATACGCATACCTACTATTTATACGAAGAAATTCATGGCTATAAAAAATTAGTGCGTGAAGCAGAGCGTTCTTCTCATGGTGTGTTAATTAAAAGCTCGGAAAGTGCTTCGGAGCCTTGATTATTTCTTCAATAGATTTAGCCAATGCAAGGGTAAATCTTCCTCTGTATCAATGTCACTTAGCAGAGGTAATTTATAATAAGATAGTTTTAGCTTTTCAAAATCAGCAATAGTTTGATTATAAACCTCATCCGTGCTCCAGCGTTTGTTTTTAAATAATTCAGAATACATTTTTTTCATACCCAGTAAATAATAACCACCATCTTTGGCCGGTCCGATTACACAGTCGTTTTTACTCAATTGATCAAAAGCTTCATTGATGATTGCAGCGTTCAGTTCGAAACAGTCAGTACCGATGATGCAAACCTTTTCATACTTGCGCTCAAAGGACCAAATAAAAGCCTGCTCCATTTTTTTTCCTAAATCACCGTAGGGCTGTACTTCTTTGATAAATGATACATTGCTCCAGCTATCTTCTTTGTCGATATAATCTGTATAGAATATGACTTTATCAAATAACAATGCTTCTGTAATGTCGCGCGTATGTTTGGAAAGCAAATAATACACAGCCAATGCTTTTTCATCGCCAATGCCGGCAGCCAGCCGCGTTTTTACTTTTCCCAGCTCAGGATTGCGGTAAAATATGATGAGCAGTTGTTTTGGCATGTTGGCGTAATTCGAAAATCAAATAAGTAAATACTGCGCTGTATTCGATAAAAGTAATCCAATAAATTTCCTGAAAGCCATCTGCATTATAGCCTGCGTAAGTAAAGAATATCAGCAATGACCAAAGAATAGCAAAGCGATACTGACTAAACACACTGAATGCAATGAGTGGGGCAATGTACCAGGGGTGTACGGTTGTTGTGAAGAGGAGGTATATGAGTAATATGAAGGTTAATTTAGTCCACAGTACACGGTCGACCGTCAACTGTACACTATTGACTGTGGTCTGTCGACTTTTAACGGATAAAAGAATAATCAAAAGTGCACTCATAACACCCAACTTCCAGCCTACAGTCTGAATGATGTTGTAGCCATAATACCAATAGCCCCATTCGCGAACCAGGTAATAGATACTGGCATTGAATTCAAATTTTTGAAAATAGTATCCAATGCTTTCTTGAAAACCCTGAATAATTTCTATGCCCTGGAGCGGAATGAATGTAATCAGTGTAAGCAATGTCACAATAAGAGTAAATATGATTCCTTTTTTCCATCGCAATTGCCAGGCGAGGTAAGGCAAAAAAATCAGGGGAAGTAGTTTTGCGCTTACTGCCATGCTGAAGGCAAGGGAGGAACTGAGTATTTTTTGCTTTACTAATAAGTAAACAGTAAGTATTAAAAAGAAAATGGTAAAGGCTTCGAAATGCAAGTTGCCCGTTAGCTCAAGTATGACAAGTGGATTGAGCGCATAAAACAACACCCGATTTGTCGATTGATTAAAATGCTGTAACAACTTTATCATGTAAAATATAGAACCAAACTCTGCAGCTATAATCAGAAAGCGCAATACGATAAAATTGCCCAAAATATTTTCAGGAGAGATGAGCACACTCAAGCAGAAAATGTACTGTGCCAATGGGGGGTAGATGGTGTAGTAATCTTTCGAATTCAGTTTTTCATACAGGGATGCATCCAGGCCAGGTACTGACTGCGCTTGTTCTATATAATAAGAGGGGAGCTCGCTAAAGGGGTGCAGACCTGCATGAATTAAGCGACCATCCCAGATAAAGCGGTAGAAGTCGTCTGATAAATTAGGTATACTGAAAAGGAGAACCAAACGAATTATGAATGCTGAAATGAGAAAAAACTTCAGGTCTATTTTCTCACGTTGTTTTAGCAGAAATAAATAAGTAGCGAATAAGAATAAGTAAGTAATAAATATTTCTGCTTCGTGCCTTTGCAGGAAGTAAGCAAAAAAAGTATAAGCGGCAATTAGTAGAATTGCTAGCGCATATTGTTGCCACTTAGCGAGCATGCCTGCTTACTTTAATCGACTGCCAGGCAACAATGCCGAAACCAATAGCCAGCATGGCATGGAAAAGTAAAAGTACAGGGTCTTTGAAATAGAAGCCCATTGCTATACCTATTACAAAGTATAAACTGCCTAATACCTCAAGCAGGTTAAGCCAACTGAATTTGAAATCAAGATACTCATTGCCTTGCCAGCTTTCTCCCTTTTTGCTGATGTTGAATTTTGGTGTTCTGATAAAAGGAGTTTTGATACCCAGCCAGCCTTCGAGCACAGCTATACCATTATGCAGCGAGAGGCCCATGGATACTATAAGAAAGACAGGGTAGTACTTCAGAAAATTTTTCAGGATGTTATTGCCAAAAGCCATTTTGGATGCCACAAAGAAATAAATGGTAATGGAGAAAAAGCCAAGCAAAAAGATAAGGCCCGCATCAAATATAAGTTCGAGCCATGGGTGATTTTGTTTGAACCAAAGCATGGGAATGCTCAGCACTGCGGCCATCAGCAAAAACAAGAATACAGAACTGTTGAGCAAATGAAAGAAGGCATGTACTTTGTTTTTAAATGATTTATCTGAGTTAAAAACATTGCGCATTAATTTTCTTGCTGTTTCAGCAGCGCCTTTGTTCCAGCGGTATTGTTGCGATTTAATGCTGGGCATAATTACCGGCAATTCTCCGGGTGTGCTTACTTCTTCCAGGTACTTAAACTTCCAGCCTTTTAATTGTGCGCGATAGCTCAGGTCTAAATCTTCTGTTAGGGTATCTGCGCTCCAGCCGCCTGCATCTTCAATGCATTTTTTTCTCCACACACCACAGGTACCATTAAAATTGATAAAGCTGCCGGCAAAATTTCTTCCGCTTTGCTCAATGCTGAAATGCGCGTCCAATCCGAAAGCCTGTAATTTGGTAAACAAGGAATACTCTTTATTAATATGTGCCCAGCGCGTTTGGACCACGCCAATACTTTCATCAGCAAAATGCGGAATGGTCTTAATCAGAAAATCTGCTTGCGGTAAAAAGTCCGCATCAAAAATAGCTATGAACTCTCCTTTGGCTGTTTGTAAACCATAATCCAGCGCACCGGCTTTGAAATCTTTTCTTTCCGGTCTTCGGATTAACTGAATGTTTAAGCCTTCTTGCTGTAGTTGTTCAATTTTAACTTGTGCGATTTTAGTGGTTTCATCAGTAGAGTCATCGAGTACTTGTATTTCAAGTTTCTCTTTGGGGTAATCGATTTTGCTTACGGCCTCAATCAATCTTTGAATTACGTATTTCTCATTATACACCGGAAGCTGAACCGATACATGTGGTTTGAAATGCGCAGGAGCATCAGCAATTTTATTTTCTTTTTTCTTTGCTTTCAGGTACAGCCAGGTAAGGTGGAGTTGTCCTAGACTGAATAAGAATAGGAAGAGTAGTGAGAGACTATATATTATTGCAATGATGAATTCCATTTTCAAATTTGGTCAATAGTCCAAGTCGATAGTGGCCATAGCTAGGAACAGAGAATCGACTATGGAGCAATTTACCATCGACCAGATTACAAGTATCGAAATATCGTGAATAAAATTTTAT
>DAOLDI010000202.1:0-4911 GCA_035327445.1 Cyclobacteriaceae bacterium
GGTTCAAAGTTATATAAAATGCCAAGACTATGAACCCCAGACCATGTGCAAAGGGTAATTATTTCAGATTTTTATTTGATCACCATTAACTTTTTTGTGAGACTTAATTTTTCTGCCTGTACGCGTATGAGGTATTGACCTGCCGGTAGATTTTCTGTGCTGATACTTGTTGTTGAAACACCCTGGTTCAGCTCTAATGCCTGGCTGTATTTTGGCCGCCCCATCATGTCTAACATGCTAACTTGCGCAGTGCCGTTATATCCCGGAATTTCGAGTTTAAGCTGTACCTGATTTTTTGCCGGGTTAGGATAAAGCTGTAAAGCCCTTTCTGCAAAAGCCGGATCTTCAACTGAAGTTATCGGGCCCTGTATCTGAATGTTATCAATGGCCCAGCCCCATCCGTTAATGGTTTCGTTGCTGAATAGTCTGAACCTGAACATCACTGTTTCAGCCGCAGCTACTTTACCGGTGCTGATCATATTGATAAACCTGGTTCTGAAGAGTTGCGGAAATCCGGCCGAAATCTGGTTGAAGGTGAGATTCCAGGCACTTTGTACAGATGCGTCCCAGCCATCAATAAGCGGCTCCCATGTATTGCCTGCATCTTTAGAAATTTCAACTACTACATAATCTCTGAAATTGACAGAGCCGAATGGCGAGCCACCTGTGCCGGGTTCTACAATGGCAATTTCATCAAACACCAGGAAAGGGTTATTTGGATTAATGCTTACAGGTGTTTTAAGTGTATAAGTAAAGTTTGAAGTTTTATTGAGACCGCGGCCTAATGGATAAGGATGAACAGAATGAATGGCATTGTTGGTAAAGCTTGATGGTGTGGTAATTGAAAAATAGTTTCCAACAAAATCGTTGCTGGCGGCATTGAAGTTATTCAAATAGGTACTTACAGGTGTATTGACCACAAATACCGGGGCTTGTAAAAACCCGTTGGATGGAAATACCCGGGTATTCTCTGCACCATCAGTAGCTTTAATTCTGTATTGAAATACGTCTGTATTAGCCAATGCAGTTTGCAAATCAATTGTGAAAGTATATTGATTGATATTTTCAATTACAGGAAAATCGAATACTTGTTCTGGATCATCATTGAATTTGAATTCTATTTGAATTGATTCAATTCCGCTGGGGTCATCTTCTACAATAAAAGTTAAAGCGATTTGTTCCTGATTTGGAAACAAATAGTCAATGTGATCATGCATAATTACCGGTGGGGTTTCATCAATCTGAATTTTCAAATTATCAATAGCCCAACCCCAGCCATGTGCCAATTCATCGGCAAATAATCTGAAACGAAAAACCACAACATCACCCGGCTCAAATTTATCCAGCAGGTTTAGTGTGCGTGGCCTGAACAGACTCTTATCACCAACACCGGTTGAGTTTAACTCTGTAGCATCAAAACCACTATTATATCTGGTTAGCCAGGCTTGCTGATCGCGTGCATCGTATCCATTTAAAAGTGGAATCCAGCTGGCCCCACCATCTTTTGAGCCTTCTACAATTACGTAGTCCCAAAAACCAACCTGCCCGAAAGGAATATTAGGTTCACCGGGTTCTATGAGGGCGATCTCATCAAATGTCATGGTGGCATTTTCGGCAGCAATTTCTATGGGTACTCTTAACTGGTAGATATAATTGCTTTCCAGATTAGGACCTGTGCCATCAAGATATGGGTGATCTGAATGAATGGCAGGGTCATCAAACCCGCCAGGTTGAGTTATGCTGAAATTGGTGCCGAAGAAATCATTGCTTGCTGAGTTGAAATCATTGAAGTAACTGCTCTGCACAGGTGCCAGCCCCACAACGTTAAGATTGAAGAATCCAATGTCAGGCAAGCTGGCAACGTTTTGGTTGGAAGAATTATCAGTAGCAATAATTCTGTAACTCAATACATCTCCGTCATTCAGGTTTAAGGCAAGCAGGTTAATGGTTATACTGTATTGATTGCTGGTTGAAAGCAGTAAAGTACTTGTAGTAATTGGCCCATCATTTACTTGGTATTCTAACTCAACACTTTCAATGCCTATGTTATCAGTTACAGTTGCTTCTATTGTAAGCTCTTCTTCTGCTGTTCTAATAAATGGCAGTGGCTGGTGCCCGATAACAGGAGGCTGATTATCCGGACCGGCTTCAAAAAAGAAATAGAATTGTTGATCATCTTCATCAGCATCATAGCTAAAGAATTTTCCGGGTTTAGTTAAAGTGCGCCCGGTATTATCTTTCATTGAAATAAAATAAATGTATTCAGCAGCATCACCTGTGCTGGGGATGGTAGCTACAAATTCATTGGGCTCAGCGGTTGGCAGCATTTGCACAGTGGTTTCTGATGCCAGAATGAAATCAATGTAATAGGTTAAAAATATTTCATCGGGCAGGTAATCATAACCATTATTTTGATCGGCCTTGATGATCACTTTTACTTCAAAATCATCGATAACATTTTCAGTATTAGGTAAAGGGGTATGTATAATTCTGCTGAAGACCCAGCCCATATCGCTGAAGATGTCTTTGGTAAGTTGACCAGGATCGTGAATACGTTCCTGAAAGTCAATGCTGGGTGTCATCAAAGCATTAGGGGTAAAGTTATAAGTGAATTCATCTAAGTGTGCAATGCTGGAGCCCGGAGCAAATGTGGTTGGAGCGTATAATTTAGGCTTGCTGTTATTGTTATTGCTTGTGGCAAGAGGTGAATTATAGAATGCGTTGTTGTTAGTAAGCTGCCCTTTTAATTCAGCTGAGGGTGCAGGAAAGTTTTTTAACAAGATTAGTCCGTTTGCGTTTTCAACTTCTGTATCAAATACAACCGGAATAGGGGTAGTGTTGAAGCCCACCTCAGCTTCAGCCATATTGCCTTCTACGAGTGAGAAGGTGTGGTAAAAGCCAAGACCGTGACCAATTTCATGAAGAACTACTGTTGCTAAATCAAAACTTTCGCCAGTAGGTGCGGTTGAAGTATCGTAATGCCAGTTGGCAGAATTACTGAATAGAATTACAATGTCAGGGTCGTTAGGGCTATTAAATTCCCTACCTGCCATTTTTTCGGCCAAAGCTATTGGATAAAAGATGTTGAGTTTTTGCGCTCCATCAAAATTGGCAATTACCGAAGTAGGAAAAGCACCCCCTAAGGCACCCGGCTGAAGTGTGGTCCAAATGGCAAGCACCCTGATAGGAACCTCAGAGTCGATAAGGCTGCTCCAAATACCAAATGCATATTCAAAAGCATTTTTGGCAGCGTCATTTCCTTCAAAGCCTTCATACTCAATTTCAAATACTGCACTTGTATTGTCTTCCCGGTTGTTGCTGCGCAGTTTCCATACTTCAAACTCCTCGGGAGGAGGAAGATGAAAGTTGCTTTGCTGATGGCCTGCATAACAAATGGTTGGACTTTTAATTTTTCGGATTATCGTTTCAACATCTTTTATGTTCTGTGCCTGTGCTACAGATACCCAGTAAAAAAGAATTGTGCCTAAGAAGACCCTCAACTTCATTTCCTTATATTTTATCCTAAATTTATAAATAAAACCCACGAATAATTGCTATGCGCTTAAGTTCAACAATCTTACTGCTAATTGGGTTATTGCTTTTTGCCTGTAAGCAGCCGCAAATTCCTGATTCCAGCCCCGTAATTGTGCAACAAGCAACTCCTTGTTTTGGCGCCTGCCCGGTCTACACCATCAGCATATATGAAAACCGGGTAGTAAGTCTCAAAGCTGAGAGGTTTGTAAAACTTCAGGGAAACTTTACCGCCAGCTTATCGCAAAAAGATTATGAGCGCCTCATTGAAAAATTTGAAAATTCAGTTTTTGATTTTAAAGATAAATACACTGCGCAGCTTACAGATATGCCAACCATTCACCTCACTTTTAATCATAAAGGCAGAGAAAAGAAGATCATGGATTATTATGGTGCTCCTGATGAATTGAAAAACCTGGAAGCAGAAGTTTATGCACTCATTGATAAATTGAAATGGAAAAAGGCCCGGTAAAGGGCCTTTATTATTTTGAAAGCATTTGTTTGTTAAGATTGTGAAGCTGCTGCAACTTCAATTACTTTCTTCCAAACCCTGAATACATTCCCCGAGCAAATTTTTTCGATGTCCTCTTCGCTGTAACCCCTCTTGAGCAACACATAAATCAAGTTAGGATATTGCGATACATCTTTCAAACCTGTTGGCAGGCTATCGCCCACACCGTCATAATCAGAACCTAAACCAACATGATCAATACCTGCAAGTTTTACAACATGGTCTATATGATTAGCTACGGTTTCAACATCAGCAAATAATGAAGGATTTTCTTTTCTGAATTGCTCTATGATTTCTTTCGCTGCTTCATCTCTGAAGCTAAGTCCTTGCTCTCTTAAAATAGCGCCAAGTTTCTGTCTGTTTTCATTATTCTTTTTAGTTAGTTCGCCATCCAAAAATGATGAACCAAAATTTATCTGGATAACGCCACCATTTTCTCCAAGCTTCTTAATCATATCATCGCTCATGTTTCTTTCAAAGTCAGGTGTGAATGCTCGGCAGGAAGAATGCGATGCAATAACGGGAGCTTTGGTAATTTCTATTACCTGATAAAAGGTATCATCTGATACGTGCGAGATATCCACCATCATACCTATGCGGTTCATCTCGGCAACTACTTCTCGGCCAAAAGGACTCAAACCACCCCATGTGCGGGTTTCATCGTATGATGAATCACAAATCAAATTGTCCTTTCCGTGCGTAAGCGTTACATATCGTATGCCTCTGTCAAAAAAATATTTTACCTTACTGATATCATCACCAATAGGTGCGCCATTTTCCATGCCCATGGGCAAAGCAATTTTTCCTAATGCAAATGCGGCTCGCACTTCATCGGGTGTACCGGCCAATGCAAATTTATCCGGATGCGC
>DAOLDI010000203.1:0-4903 GCA_035327445.1 Cyclobacteriaceae bacterium
TGCTTTTTTCTTATGTGCAGGCAGAAGCTGGCGGTATTAAAGGTACTGTTTACGGAGATGACGGTTTGCCCCTGGCATTTGCTACCATTTACGTAAAGGAGACAGGTTCTGGCACTACAACAAATGATGATGCTTACTTTGAACTTCAGTTGCCCCCGGGAAATTATGAATTGGTATTTCAATACCTGGGATATGAAAGCCAGGTGAGGCAGGTAAGTGTGCAAAATGATTACATCACGCTAAATATTACGCTCAAAACACAGGTAACAGTTTTGCGCACAGTAGAAATTAGAGCAGGTAAAGAAGATGCAGCTTACAGCATTATGCGAAAAGCCATTTCAAAATCAAAATTTCATTTAAACCAGCTCGATAGTTTTTCAATGAAGGTCTATATCAAAGGGGCCGGTAAAATGAATAAAATTCCCTTCTTTGCACGCAAGCAAATGTTAGAAGATGGGGTGGATACATCCAGGGTTTTTGTTTCTGAATCGATAAGTGAAATATTTTACAGAAGACCCGATAATTTTACTGAGAAGGTAATTGCCATTTATACCAAAGGAGATGACAATAGTACATCGCCTAATGCTTACATCACCAATAGTTTTTATCAGCCAGATATTGCAGGTATAGTTTCTCCACTTTCTCCTTCTGCTTTTTCATACTATAGATTTGAGTATCACGGTTCATTTCGCGATCGGGATTATGAGGTAAGTCGCATTAAAGTAATACCCCGAGCAAAAGGTGAAAATGTGTTTGAAGGATTTATTTTCATTGTTGAAGATTGGTGGAGTTTACACAGTACTGATTTGAAAACAACCAAACTGGGCATCGATATCTTTATTAATCAGATTTACGCGCCCATTGAAGATAAAGCATGGATGCCCGTATCGCATAGGTTTACAATTGACGGAACATTTTTTGGATTCGGATTTACATACAACTATGTAGCTTCTGTTAGCGACTATAAAATATTTCTTAACCCTGAGCTTGATGTTAAAGTAGAAGTGATTGATGAAAAATCTGAAAAAGAATTAGCCAAAGAAGTAAAAGCCAAAAATCAGGAATTAAAAACGCTCGATATTCAGGAGCGCTTGTCATCAGGAGAAGAAGTTACGAGAAAAGAGCTTCGCAAGATGATAAACGACTATGAGAAACAGGCTTTAAAAGAATCTAAAGAACCTGATGTAATTTCTACGCGCAAATTCAGCATTGATAGCCTGGCCAGAAAAAAAGACTCTACTTACTGGGACTTAATTCGTCCTATTCCCTTATCAAGTCTGGAAGAAAGGGGTTATGCGCAAATGGACAGCATAGCCGAAGTGGAGAAAAGAAAACAAGAAGGCGATAGTATCAAAACAAAAAGCAAGAAAGGCTTTCAGATTTATGATATCATCATGGGTGATAACTATAAGTTAGGAAAAAAAACCTGGCTGTACCTGGAGTCTCCGCTTTCAACATTCATGTACAATACGGTAGAAGGTTACAACTTTGATTACAAGTTGCGACTCAGTACATCGTTTAAAGATAAAAATGACAAAACCCACATCATACAGTTTTCACCCTTAGCCAGGTATGCCTTTAGCAGAAGACAGTTGAGTGGTTACGCTGCGCTGAATTACCGCTATAACCGACAGGCCTGGAACCTGAGTGCCGGCAGGTACATAAGGCAATACAATCAGGCAGCCCCTATACATCCGCTTGTTAACTCACTCATGTCAACAATCTTTTTCGAGAACTATATGAAGTTGTATGAGCGCGACTTTATTGATTTAGATTACAGCCGCAGGGTCTTGAAAAATAAATGGAGCATGAAAGCCAATGTGAGTTATGCTACAAGAAGAGAATTGTTTAATACTTCATTAAACCCCTGGTGGAGTGGCGGAAAAAAAGAAGGCTTTACACCCAATGCCCCGGTAAATGCTGTACTTGATGATACAAGCTTTCCAACACATCAGGCTTTTATAACCAACCTGAGTTTATCGGGCAGGCCCTGGCAGAAATACCGCATACGCAATGGCAGCAGAATTCCCGTTTCAGGATCATCACCACTGCTTACATTTAATTACAGAAAGGGTATTCCCAATATAGCCGGCAGCGATGTTGATTTTGATTTGATTGAGGCGGGTTTCAAACATACTTTTAAGTTCGGACTTTGGTATGTGGGTTTTGCTTTTAAGGCAGGAACATTCCTGAACAATAAGCAGATGTACTTTATGGATTATGCGCATCAACTGGGCAATCTTACACCCTTTGTTACTACCGATCCGGTGGGTAGTTTCCGTATGCTGGATTATTATTTATACAGTACCAATCAGCATTACCTCACCACCAGCGTGCATTACCAGTTCAGAAGATTTTTGGTTACGCAAGCGCCCAAGCTGCGCTTTATGGGTATGAAAGAAAATATTTTTGTGAATTACCTGGCAGCGCCTGAAGCAAAGCATTACACAGAGCTTGGTTATTCACTCGATGGCATCTTGCGTATTTTCCGTTTTGAATTGGTGAGCGCATTCCAGGATGCGCAATACAAAAACTTTGCGGTTCGTATTGGCATTGCTACGAATTTGGATAATCTGTTTTAGAATTCACAAAAGCAAAACCCAAGCGCACAAGCGCTCTGACCTTTAGCGTCAGGAAAACAAACCTTAGGCCATATCGCTTTGGGATTTGTCATCCCAAATTCTCGGGAGTGATTTGATGATTCATTAGATTTTGTGCTTCCATAAATGCTTAACTTGCCGCCATGCCGCGGCATATTTCCATAGCAGAATTTTTGCAGTTAAGAAGTCAGTATCCGGTAGTGGATATGCGTTCGCCTAAAGAATTTACAGCAGGGCACATCAGTGGTGCAGTCAATATTCCTATTCTTAATGATGAAGAGCGCGCAGCTGTTGGCACTGATTATAAACAAAAAGGTCAGCAGGCTGCGGTGCAAAGCGGTATTAAACTGGTCGGTCCCCGATTGGCTGCTATTGTTGAAGAGGCATCAGGCATAGCCAAGGATAAAACTTTATTGGTGCATTGCTGGCGCGGAGGTATGCGCTCGGGCAATTTTTCCTGGTTGATAGAATTGGCCGGCATTTCTTGCATCAACCTGCAAGGTGGTTACAAAGCTTATCGGCAATTGGCCACAGATACTTTTGAAAAACCTTTTCAATTGCTGGTGATTACCGGGGCAACGGGTTCGGGTAAAACCGGGGTGCTGCAGGCATTAAAGGCAATGGGAGAACAGGTTATTGATCTCGAAGCTTTGGCAAAACACAAGGGCTCTGTATTTGGAGGTTTGGGTCAAAGCAGTCAGCCAACAACCGAGCAATTTCAAAATGATTTGTTTGAAGCACTGCATCCCTTGGATATGCACAGGCGTATCTGGATTGAAGATGAGTCCATCGCAATCGGCAAAGTTTTTTTGCCCGATGCCTTTTGGAAAAATTTACGAACCAGTCCCTTGCTGCAATTGCAGGTTGATAAAAGTGTTCGCATCAAACATTTGGTTGAAGAATATGGAAAGGCAGATATAAATCAGTTGACGGAAGCCATTGAAAAGATTACAAAAAAATTGGGTGGTCAACACGCCAAGGCTGCAAAAGAAAAATTACTGGCGGGTGATTTAGCCACAACTGTAGATATACTGTTAACTTATTATGACAAAGCCTATCAGAATGGTTTGTTGCAAAGAGAAAGTAAGATCATAGATAAATTTGAATATGATGGAGCAAATGCAAAGCAAATGGCAGCGCTGTTGGTTCAGCAAATCAGTATAAAAGCTTAATAAATGGAAGCTATTAAACTCACACAATATTCTCATGGAGCCGGATGTGGTTGCAAAATTGCGCCCGCTGTGCTGGAGCAAATTTTAAGCGGAGAAGTAAAAGAAAATTTTTCGCAACTTCTTGTGGGCAATGAATCAAAAGATGATGCAGCTGTGTATGAATTAGCGGATGGGAATTGCATCATCAGCACCACAGATTTTTTTATGCCTATTGTGGATGATGCTTTTACATTCGGACAAATTGCTGCTGCTAATGCTTTGAGCGATGTATATGCTATGGGAGGCAAACCCATGATGGCCCTGGCTATTTTGGGTTGGCCGGTGGAAAAGATTCCTGTAGATCTGGCAAAGCAGGTTATTGCAGGAGGCAGAAGTATTTGTGAGCGAGCAGGAATTCCATTGGCTGGCGGACATAGCATTGATAGTCCCGAACCGATTTTTGGTTTGGCCGTTACAGGTACAGTGAAAAAATCAAACATCAAAAGAAATAATACAGCCAAAGCCGGTGACTTGTTGTATCTCATGAAGTCTATTGGCACAGGTATAATAACTACCGCACAAAAAAGAGGCTTGGCCAGGCAGGAAGATTTGGATGAAGCTGTACGTGTAATGACTGAACTGAATGTGATTGGTGAGCACTTAGGTACACTTGATTATGTGCACGCCATGACCGATGTTACCGGTTTTGGTTTGCTCGGTCATTTGATTGAAGTGTGTGAAGGAAGTAATGTTTCTGCAGAGATTGAATACCCAAACATTCCGCTTATTAACAATCTTTCACACTACACTTCGCAAATGATTTTTCCTGATAATACCATGCGCAACTGGCAGAGTTATGAAAAAAAAGTTTCAGGCATTGGCGCAGAATCTCTGCTCACACTCTGCGACCCACAAACCAGCGGTGGATTGTTGATTTGTGTGGAGAGGGATCATCAAAATGAATTTGAAAAATTTTTAGAGGAGAAAGGAGTACGGGCAAATTGTGTAGGACAAATGATGAATCCTAATGAGCGAGCAATTATAATTAGACCTTAGTGCCTTTGTGTCTTCGTGGCGAAGAGTAAATGTCACCAAGGCACCAAGACATAAAGCCAATTTAATTGGAGAGGTTTACTCAGATACTAAATTTGG
>DAOLDI010000204.1:0-4896 GCA_035327445.1 Cyclobacteriaceae bacterium
TTTCAACATAATGTTATACTTGCAGTTGATCATTTAAAGAGCAGGAATGGAAAAAGAAATTATAAGCAAACCAAAAAGAATTTTTTTGCCGGAAGATTTTCAACTCAATACCTGGCAAGATCTGCAATCTTATTTTGAGCGATTATTACTAGCCGATATCAACGACCCGGAAACTTTGAAACATTGGCTCAAGCAAAGATCTGAGTTGGAGTCTGTAATAGCTGAAGATATGGCCTGGCGCTACATTCGAATGACCTGCTTTACCGATAACAAGACATACAGTGATGCCTACCAGTATTTTGTACAAAACATACAACCCGAAATTGCACCTTACAGCGATAAGCTCAATAAAAAAGTTGCTGAGTCAGACTACTTGAATGCACTAAGTAAAGAATCAGGCTATGATATCATGATAAAAAACCTGCGCAAAGAAATTGAAATCTACAGAGAAGAAAATATTCCGCTCTTTACTGAGATAACAACTGAAACACAAAAGTATGCGCAGATTTCTGGAGATATGAGTGTGGAGCTTGATGGAAAAGAACTTACGCTGCAGCAAGCTGCTGTTCTTTTGATGGACACCAATCGTGCAAAGCGGGAAGAAGTATTTGGAAAAATAGCCCATCGCAGACTAGCAGATAAAGTTAAACTGGATGAGCTCTTCAACACATTAATTGCCCTAAGACACCAGGTTGCGCTCAATGCCGGTTTTCAAAACTTTCGCGATTACATGTTCAAGGCACTCGGCCGATTTGACTATACCCCGCAGGATTGTTTTGATTTTCATGACGCGGTAGCGCATGAGGTAAGGCCCTTGCTGGATGAATTTATGTTAGAGCGCAAAGCTCAACTTGGCTACGAAACATTAAAACCCTGGGATAAATTAGTAGACCCGCAAGGCAAGCCTGCCTTAAAAGCTTTTGAAAATGGAAATGATCTTACGGATAAAGCAATAGAGGTCTTCAAGCGATTAGATCCATTTCTGGGCCAATGTCTCAACATCATGAAGTCCATGAGTCATCTTGATCTGGAATCAAGAAAAGGAAAAGCACCCGGAGGTTACAATTATCCGCTGGCAGAAATTGGTGTTCCCTTTATTTTCATGAACGCCACTTCTACACTACGCGACATGGTAACCATTATGCACGAAGGCGGCCATGCCATTCATAATTTTGTTACCAAAGATCTTGAGCTGCAGGATTTCAAATCAACACCCTCTGAAGTAGCAGAGCTCGCTTCCATGTCGATGGAATTAATTTCTATGGATCACTGGGATGTATTTTTTGACAATGAAGATGATCTGAAGCGCGCCAAGAAAGAGCACCTGGAAGATTTGATTGAAACCCTGCCCTGGGTTGCCACTATTGATAAGTTTCAACATTGGATTTATGAAAATCCAAATCACACAACAGAAGAACGCAAAGCAAACTGGAACAGTATTTTAAATGAGTTTAGTGATACCGTTACAGATTGGCAGGGATGGCAGGAAGCCAAAGATTATTTATGGCAAAAGCAATTGCATTTGTATGAAGTGCCTTTTTATTATATAGAATATGGCATGGCACAATTAGGTGCTATTGCGGTGTGGAGAAATTACAGGTTAAATAAACAGAGCGGATTGGAGGCTTATCTGAATGCACTCAAATTAGGTTATATGAAAAGCATTCCAGAGATATACGCTGCAGCAGGAATTAAATTTGAGTTCAGCAGAACTTACATCAAAGAACTTATGCAATTTGTTAAGTCTGAATTGCATAAACTTTAATCAGTCCAATACTCTTCACCTTGTTCCTCATACGGCTTCGGGCCATCAGCATGCCTGTTGCCCAAGGCCAGATCCCCAATCTTTAATCTCTTACTTTATCCAAAAGGTTACTTAATTGACTGGCCTCTTCTATGCTGAGTTTGCCCATGAAGCGATCTAACTGACTTACCTGGAGTTCAATTTTTTCTAACAGTTCAATTCCCTGTTCTGTAATGAATACATCCATTGAGCGCTTATCATATGAACAGACTTTTCTGCTGATGAGTGATTTCAATGTCAGGCGATCTAGCAATCTGGATACATCAGAGTTTTTGTCCAGCATCCTGGTTTTTATATCTGTTACAGAAATACTTCTGGGATGTTGCCCCTTTAAAATTCTGAGAATGTTGAATTGCTGCCCGGTAATTCTAAACTGTCTGAAAAAATCCTTTTGCTGATTTTGCAGCCAGTTGGCCGTGTAGATCAGGTTAATGCCCGCTTTCTGGTAGGGGCTTCTGAACTTGGTTTGCTTAATTTCTTCTTCTATGCGCATACTTACATATTAAAAATAAGGTCAGCAATTTATACCTGCTGACCTTATAAATATCAATTCAATAATAAATGTTATGATCTCTTGTCTAGTTCTATGCGGCAGTTGATGCTTACTTCATCAGCAACGGCAAGTTCACCAGAGGCAAGTTTGTTTGACCACTTCAAGCCATACTCCAGGCGGTTAACAGTTCCTGTAATTCTAAAGCCCGCTTTCATGCCACGGCCGGTATCAATTGATCCGCCATATTTCACATCAAACACTACAGGCTTGGTTACATCGCGCATGGTGAAATCACCTTTCAGCAAATACTTACCACCTTCTTTTACCAGCTTACCTACAAATTTAATGTCAGGATATTGTTCTGCATTAAAGAAGTCATCAGAACGCAGGTGATTATCTCTTCTTTCATTTTCTGTATTGATAGAAGCTGTTTTAGCCGTGAAAGAAATTTCGGCACCGTTAAAGTCATCAGATGAACTTACAATAGTTGCATCAAAATCCTTAAAACTTCCTTCAACTTCAGCTACAACCATATGCGTAACAACAAATCCTACTTTAGAATGTGATTTGTCGATTGTCCAGTTACCTTGTGCCATCAGGCCAAGGGAAAATGCCATTCCGGCTAATAGGGTTAAGATTTTTTTCATTTTTCGTGAGATTTTATTTACAACTAATATAACGCATGTTTAAACATATATGTTCAGAATTTATTCGAACAGCTCATTTAGAGCCGTATTAGCCTGTTTTTTGGCATTTAGCCATCACATATTTATCCAATAGGTAAGCTTCATGACCAAGGCCCGGTTTTTGGCAGCCCAGGTATCAGGGAAGTAGTTATCCGTGTATACGATGAATAAGTCTGATACGGGTTTAAATCTCCACTGAAAGCGTGAATTGATATTGAGGTTATTGATCTGATTATTGTATTGTATAAAGGTAGTCCAGAACACATTGCGGGTAAAGGTAATATCGATGCGCGGACCAATCAGCAGCAAATCTGCACTGGCATAAGGATTCGGTAAAGTAATGCGGTTATAATCTACCAGCATGGAAAACACGCCATAAGGTTGAAAGCGATAACTGCTTTCTGCCTGAATATTGGTTCTATTTCCGTTAAAGTAGGTACCAAAGCGCGAGTAGACATTGTAAAACAATTTTCTTCTGGCATCAGAATTTAAAATGAAAATTACCATGTCATAGGTGTAATCAGTATCTACTTGTAATCTTTCACCGCCCGTGTTGGTGGGATCAAAAGGAGCAAACAAGTATACATACTCTCTGCGCAACATGGTTTGAAAAAAGGTATTGTTCTTTAAGCGCAAACGATACATCAGGTTAACATCATAATCAAGCAAACCATATTGTGCATTGCGTGTGAGGTCGTACGAAATACCCGGCCCATGATTTTGCAGCCAACTGGAATTAGGGTAGTTGTTCGACCACAATGTTTGAGTCATGCGGGTAATGTCAGTTCGCCTCACAAATCCTACTTCAGGATTATATCCGGCACCTGTACTTTGAATGAGCGAATTAAACTCCCATCGCAAAGATCCATACAGAAGCTGCGCACCCGCAGCAAAAGCTGAATCAACTTTATTGTTTTGGAATGACTGGTGATAAAAGAATTTCCCATTCCATTTATTGTCTTTGCTTGAGAGGTTATAGTCAACACCTGCCAGACGATTGAATTTATTTGGGCCTAAAGTAAAATCTCCATTTAAAGAATCTTTGAAGGCCTGCTTGTTGATGAAGAGAAATGAAACGTTAGAACGTGCGAATACTTTTCTTTGCACGGCTGCTATGCTGTAATTGGTGGCGGGCAAACCAATGTCTTCAATTTTGCCGGCTTGCATATTCATCAATCCTATGCGCCAGTTGTTATCAATTTTACCGCTCAGACGCGCGCCAAAATAAATAGGGTTTTGAATATTTTGCCCGGTTGAAGAATCTCTGGCTACACCAATGCGTCTGGAGAAGAAGGGTCGCGTTCCTTCAAATCCGAAATTGGCAAAGAGGTCAGCGTTTTCAAGAAAGAATTGTCTGCGCTCGGGGAAGAATATTTCAAACCTGTCGAGGTTAGTTACTTGTTGGTCAACTTCTACCTGCGAGAAATCCGGATTAATGGTAAGGTCGAGATTCAATGCAGGGCCAACTGCAATTTTGGCATCGCCCCCAAAATCAAATCCGCTGTTAGATGGTGTACCAGCTTCAAAGTTTTTGCTGGTGTTGCCGGCCATGAATGGAATGAGGGAAACGTTTGAGCCCGGCTTTTGCAAGGGCCTGTCCCAACGCAGTGTTTGTGTAAATGCCGGAGAGAAAATGAGGAAGTTACGTGGAATGGGCGTCCAGCTGCTGCGTTCTGCATTGTAACTGTTCAGACGATAGAAATTTATGTTCCATTGTGTTTGTCCTTCTACATACCGAAGTGTTTTAAAGGGAATAGCCATCTCCATGGTCCAGTATCCATCATGTATAATGGCTTCAGAAAACCATTTATTGTCCCAGTCTAAACTAAAGTCAGTATTGGCAACACCTCCGTTGAAAATCAGACCTTCACGCTGCACCCCGAAGGGGTTTACACCAAAAAAGAAAGCATTGG
>DAOLDI010000205.1:0-4871 GCA_035327445.1 Cyclobacteriaceae bacterium
ATCATGAACAGCAAGAAAGGTGCATACTTTATGGCCGATACTACGGTAAATGTTAACCCTACTGCCGATGTCCTGGTAGATATTATTTCACTGGCATCAAGAGCTGTTAAATTTTTTGATGTTAGTCCAAGAATTGCCGTGCTATCTTATTCAAACTTTGGTTCAAGCAAGGGCAAAGTGCCGGATAAAGTTGCCAAGGCCGTACGCTTAGCGCAAGAGAAATTTCCTGATTTAGTTATTGACGGAGACATACAGGCAAACGTAGCTTTAGACACTACCATACAGAAAGAAAATTATCCTTTCAGTCGCCTGGTTGATGAAGGTGCCAACACTTTGATTTTCCCCGACCTTGCATCCGGAAACATTGCCTACAAACTTTTGATGGAAATTGGTGGTGCCGAAGCCATAGGCCCCATACTTTTGGGCATGAGAAAACCGGTGCATGTTTTACAGTTGGGAAGTTCTATACGGGATATTGTAAACATGACAGCCATTGCAGTTGTTGATGCACAATCTTATTCGCATAATTCATGATTGCTTATTTGAAGGGTAGACTGGTAAGTAAAGAACCCACCCATGTTATTATTGAAGTACAGGGCATTGGCTACCATGTACATATTTCACTTAATACTTTTGGCAACCTCAAAGACAAAGAAGATTGCCTGCTGTATACTTACCTGCACATCAGGGAAGATGCCCATACCCTGTTCGGTTTTTTAACAGAAGCAGAAAAAATCATGTTTCTGAACCTGCTCTCTATTAACGGGGTAGGCCCCAGTACAGCCCTTATGGTGCAGTCTTCTTTAAACCCGGCAGAGTTACATCAAGCCATTGTAGAAGAGGATGTTAGACGCATACGCGGAGTAAAGGGCATTGGCGAAAAGACTGCCCAACGCATTATACTTGAACTGAAAGACCGCCTTAAAAAGGAAGGCCACACTCATATTTCAGCCTCAAATACGGGCAGCTCGCACAATACTTTAAGAAGCGAGGCGTTAACTGCTTTGACCACACTCGGCATCAACCGTCAAGTGGCCGAAAAAAGCGTTGATGCCATCCTGAAAAATTCAGGAAATACAATTACTTTGGAAGAATTGATCAAACTAGCTTTGAAAAACGCCTGACGAAACCTTTGGTCTCTGCGCAACCTAAACCTAAGTCACTTATCAAATTCTTTCTGCCTGCATGTTTTCTGATCATGTTTGCAGTACAGGATGTATTTGCGCAGTTTAACCGACAGGCGCAAGACACCACCCGAAGAGAAAGACCAACCTTCAGACTTACCGACCGCTACGGTGACCCTTTTGCACACCGCATTTCAAGATCACCTTTCTACATGCAAGACCCCAGCATACTGAAACTGGAAATTGAAATTGACACCAGCATGAATTACACCATTTATGAGCGTGTTGGTGAACTTGACTACCGCCCACCCAGCAGCATGAGCTTTAATGAATTCAGGCAATACCAGGAAAGGCAAATGATGCGCGACTACTGGAAAAACAGATCGAAAGAATTAGATGGCGAAAGTGCGGTAAGTGGCAGAAGCCTGATACCCAGAATTTATACCAGCCCCGGCTTCGACAGAATTTTCGGAGGCAGCTATGTTGAAATTGTACCACGCGGATTTGTTACCCTCGACTTTGGTGGTAATTGGCAAAAAATAAATAACCCGGCCATTCCCATCAGGCAACAACGCAATGGTGGTTTTGAATTCGATCAACAGATCAACATGAGCTTAATTGGTAAGGTGGGTGAAAAGCTTGCTGTCTCTGCCAATTTTGACACCAACAACTCATTCGATTTTCAAAACAGTTTTAAAGTTGAGTACACCGGTTATGAAGAAGACATACTCAAGAAACTTGAGTTTGGTAATGTGAGTTTACCACTCAACAACAGTTTGATTACCGGTGCACAAAACCTGTTTGGTGTTAAAGCCCAAATGCAGTTTGGTAAACTGTATGTTACCACCATTGCCACCACACAAAGAGGCAGAACAGAGTCAATTGAAATACAAGGTGGTGGCGCAGGCCAGGGCCGACCTTTTGAAATGCCCGGCTCTAACTATGATGAAAACAGACATTTCTTTCTCGGGCATTTCTTCAAAGATAATTATGAACGCTGGCTGGCCACTACACCGCAAATTACTTCGGGCATTAACATTACGCGTGTAGAAGTTTATGTATTGAACAGAAACAATGATACCCAAACGCTGCGCAATGTGATGGCCACCATGGACCTGGCCGAGCCCAGAACTATTTACAGAAACAACCTCATCACAAGTTCAAACCCTTCAGCACCCAACGGCAACAGCGCCAACTCTTTGTTCGCACAATTGCAGGGGCTTACCAAAAACAATGATCAGGTTAATGGAGCGCTTGAAGCCGCAGGTTATGTAAATGGTACCGACTTTGAAAAAATCAATGGCGCAAGAAGATTGGCGCCTACCGAATTTATTGTTAATAATCAGTTAGGGTACATCACGCTGTTCAGAAAACTACAGAATGATGAAGCCATTGCTGTTGCTTATGAATATACATTTAACGGCAGGGTTTTTAAGGTTGGTGAGCTTTCAGAAGACTATGCCAACAGGCCTGAAGCCGATGTTATTCATCTCAAAATGTTACGCCCCAGAAAAATTGCTATACGCGATGATGCCGGCAGAAGAATTCCTACCTGGGAATTGATGATGAAAAATGTTTATAATCTTAACGTTACCAATTTGCAGCGCGAAGGTTTTCAGATGCGCATCATCTACCGAGATGACCGCACCGGTATTGATAACCCTCAATTACAAGAAGGTGTAACTGCCAGGAACAAACAGTTGCTCGAGATAATGGGACTCGACAGGCTGAATCAAAATAACGACCCGCAACGCGATGGTAATTTCGATTTTGTAGAAGGCATTACCATCAATACGCAATATGGTTTAATCATTTTTCCATTTCTCGAACCCTTAAATACGCCACTAAGAAGAGAATTTCAGAATGATGGACCGAATGAAGCTTTCCTGGTGAACAAATATGTGTACGATACTTTGTACAACACCACCAAAGCAGATGCAGAATTGATTGCAACTAAAAATAAATTTTTTCTGATGGGCTCCTACTCGGCCGGTGCCGCACAGGAAATTCTGATTCCGGGGTTTAATATTTCTGAAGGATCAGTAAAAGTGTATGCAGGTGGTGTGCCTTTACGCGAAGGTGTAGACTACCAGGTGGATTATACTTTTGGAAAAGTGGTTATCCTGAATGAAGGCGTATTAAATTCAGGAAAAAATCTTTCGGTACAATATGAACAGGCAGATCCCTTTGCTTTTCAAACCAGAACTTTGTTGGGTTCAAGATTTGATTACCGACTGAGCGATGACATCAACTTTGGCTCAACAGTTTTATATTTTAATGAACGCCCGCTCATCACACGTAACCTCATTGGTAATGAACCTGCCCGTAACCTTCTATATGGAGCTGATTTCAGTATGCGCAAAGAATCGCGCATGATTACCAAAATGCTTGATGCCCTTCCCATGTTGCAAACCAAAGAAACATCATTGGTAAACTTCAATGCTGAGTTTGCACAATTGGTACCAGGTACTTCGAATAGGGTTGATGGCGAAGGAACCTCATACATAGATGACTTTGAAAACTCTGCTACACCATTTACACTTATCAATCCCTTAGCGTGGAAGTTAGCCGCAACACCACGCTCAACAGATAACCGGTTCGACCCAAGTAATGGCGCAATTAACGATGTGTCTGCCGGATACCGCAGGGCGAGATTAGCCTGGTACCAGGTAGATAATCTGTTTTACAGACAAGCCGGCCGTAACAGACCCGACAACATCACTTCGCAAGATTTACAAAATCATTATGTGCGGGCAGTTACACCACAGGAAATTTTTCCTAACCGCGATTTATTTCAGGGAAACTTCTTTGAACCTATTTTGGATCTCGCTTACTATCCTGCTGAACGCGGACCATACAATTACAACACACAGCTATCTCAATTTATTACCAATCCAAGAGAAAACTGGGGTGGTATCACCACTGCCATTCGTTCTGAAGTTGACTTTGACAGAGCCAATATCGAGTACATAGAATTCTGGTTACTTGATCCTTTCATTGCCGGCCCGAACGGTCTCATCAATGATGGTGTGAATCCTCCGCGCAACAATACAACAGGTGGAGATTTGATTTTTCACCTGGGTAGTATTTCTGAAGATGTTATTCGCGATGGCCGACACGGTTTTGAAAATGGTTTGCCTCCTGATGGCAATGCACAACCGGGCGTAAATGTTACCGAAACACCCTGGGGTTTTGTAACCAATCAGCAATACCTTACCAATGCCTTTGATAACAACCCGGCATCAAGACAAAACCAGGACATTGGTTGGGATGGTTTACGCAATGAACAAGAGCGTTTAAAGTTTCAGGACTTTATTAACAGCGCGCCAATTTCTTTAAGAGAACAAATTGAAGAAGATCCATCAGGAGATGATTTCAGATATTTTTTAAATGCAGAATATGATGCAAGAGATGCAAAAATTCTGGAGCGCTATAAAAAATTTAATGGTTTAGAAAGCAATTCTCCTATCATCACCGGCAGTGATCTCTTCACGCCATCCGGAAGTCCGCTGCCCGACAATGAAGACCTGAATGCCGATAATACACTGAACGAACTCGAAGAATACTATAGCTACCGCATCAACTTAAGACCCGGCCAACTCGACAACAATAAATATGTAGTTGACAAAATAATTACCAACAACAATATTTCGGGCGAAGCGGTAACCTGGTACCTGTTCAGAATTCCGATAAGACAGTTTGACGACAAGTTTGGTAATATCAGCGGCTTTAAATCCATTCGTTATA
>DAOLDI010000206.1:0-4845 GCA_035327445.1 Cyclobacteriaceae bacterium
AGCAATATGATATGCAGGCACTTATTAACGATGTTGTTAAACAACTTGAAGCACGTGAAGAAAAAGAAATAACAGAAGAAAATTACCTGAAGCAGGAAAAGAATGAAGTTAAAGTAACGCAGAAAGTTGAAGAAGAAGAATTTGAAGAAGTTGACTGGGGTGATAGACCCAGGCAGCAACGCATTGAAACTGTGTACAGCAAAAACAATTTTACCAGCATTAAATCATCAAGAAAACCATCAAGAGGAACTTTCCATTCTTTTAACTTCGACCTGGGTACCAATAATTACATTGGCGAAGACGGAAAATTTCCTGATGCTACCGGTGAGTTGTACACTGTAAGACCGCTGAGCTCCTGGTATGTAGCTTTAAACTCCATGCAAAAAACACGCATCAATATGAATTCATACCTCGATTGGGGCCTTGGAGTAAGCTGGTACAATTTTAAATTCCAGGATAACAATATTTTAATGACACGCGGAACAGACCAGATTGATTTTGCCATTGATGACCGTGATGTGAATCACATTAAAAGTAAACTTACGGCATCATATGTAAATGCAACTATAGTACCTATGCTCGACTTTGGTAAAGGAAGAAGATGGAATTACGGAAGAACAGGTACTTTCAGAATGGGTCTGGGTGGGTACGTTGGCTACAGAATAGGCAGCCACACCAAACTGGTTTATAATGATGGCGGCCGCGAAAAAGAAAAAGAGAACAACAGCTTTTATCTGAACAACCTGCGCTATGGTGCACGCGCACAAGTGGGTTTCAGAGGAACAGACTTCTTCTTTAACTATGACCTCAACGAATTGTTTGTTGAAAATCGTGGACCCAAATTAAACGCATTCAGTTTCGGTATCACATTCTAAACAAAGCACAAGACATACAAGGCTGCGGAATAAATTTTCTGCAGCCTTTTTTTATTACCTGATCGCATAGAAATTCATCACAATCTCTTTCTCGGCAGCAGGTAATCTTAAATCCTTACAGAATTTATAAGGTGTTGGGCGGTGGTACGAGAAAAGTAAAACCAATGCCATAAATGCAAAACCCGTATACCATAACTGTGTGAGGTAATAGGCAGATACTGAAATTGAAAGGGCTGCAAAAAGCAAAGCATAAAATTTTAAATACAAAGGGTACAGTTGTTTCAGCTTATCGCGCAGTGAATTATTGGCTCTTAATAATTCTACCTGCTTTTTGAAATACAGGAATGCAAAAACAATCAGGGCAATAATGACTAAGCCCAAGAGCGCACCCACAAGGCCAATCCACGCTTCGGACAAAGCAGGCGCTAAATCGCGATGCTTTTGTTCCATATAAACCCAGATAAAAGCCATCATAGGCAGCAATAAGAAAAGATAATAAGGGGTACTTACGTTTTGCTGGTAATCTTTACTTGTCTCAAAATTCATGAAGCTGCATTTAATAGCCTGGCAAAATTATTCACTTGCTTAAATTATATGTACTTTTAGGCTAATAACTTTGGCAAGCACAGCTATGGTTGAAACAGAGAAACTTTCGCGCAAAGAGCAGGTAATCAGAAAAGCAGCTGAACTTTTTAAAGAGAAAGGCTATGCGGCAGCCTCCATGCGAGACCTGGCCCAGCGCCTGGGCATTGAAGCCGCCAGCTTATACTCGCACATCAGCTCAAAAGAAGAAATACTGAGAACACTTTGTTTCGATATGGCCAATGAATTCATTGCCTCACTCGAAAAAGTGGAGGCTGAACAATTAACAGCCAGCGAGAAACTGCGCAAGGGCATCATCGGACATATAAGAGTAATGTCGCGCGACTTAACGGCCAGCGCGGTATTCATGAATGAACACCGCCACCTCAGCCAGCCTTACCTGCGCGATTTTCTCTTGCTGAGAATCAACTATATCAATCGCTTTAAGAAAATGCTGGAAGAAGGCATTCGTTCTGGCGAATTCAAAAAAAATATTGATAAAAAACTGGCTGTCATGACTTTATTCTCATCGCTTAACTGGATGCCCAATTGGTATGACCCAGTGCGAACCATTGAGCCTCAGGCATTGGGCCAGCAATTGGCCGATATGCTGATTAACGGATTGAAACAAAACGCCAGATAATCCTGTTTGGCTAATAGGTGTTAGTTTATTAAATAGGGCAAAATTTCAAGCATATTATGTACGGAGGCGGAAACACATTTGAAGGCATAAAGAACGATAACCTCGCCAATGAAGATCCCATTAAGCTGGCTGAATTTGAGGCCAGGATAGAGCGTGGTGAAAAAATAGAACCTAATGACTGGATGCCTGCACTTTACCGCAAGCAACTCATCCGCATGATTGAACAACATGCACACAGCGAAATCATTGGGGCTTTACCTGAAGGCACCTGGATTACCCGTGCACCGGGCTTCAAACGCAAACTGGCATTAATGGCTAAGGTGCAAGATGAAGTGGGCCATGCACAATTATTATATAGTGCTGCCGAAACCCTGGGCAAATCTCGCGAGGCCATGATTGATGACCTCATCTCTGGAAAATCAAAATATTCTAATGTTTTCAACTACCCCACTTTTACCTGGGCTGATTGTTGCTTCATTTCCTGGCTGGTAGATGCAGGCGCCATTGTTAACCAATTGGCAAATGCACGCGGCAGTTACGGACCTTACTGCCGAGCACTCGACCGCATTTGTGCTGAAGAATCTTTTCACCTGAAGTACGGTCATCATTGTGTAATACACATGGCTACAGGTACAGCAACACAAAGACAAATGATGCAGGAAGCCATCAATCGCTGGTGGCCACCTATGATGCATTTCTTTGGTCCTTCAGATAAAATTTCTGTGCACACCGAAATTCTGATGAAGTGGAAAGTGAAAATGGGCAGCAATGATGATATGCGTAATCAGTTTCTGGATATGTATGTGCCCAAAATTTGGGAACTAGGATTTACTATTCCAGATCCGAAGCTGAAGAAAAATACTGAAACCGGACGTTGGGAATACACCGAACCCGATTGGGAAGAATTCAAACGCGTTATCAATGGTGATGGTCCTTGCAACAAAGAAAGATTAGAAGTAAGAAGAATTGCCGAAGAACGGGGCAAATGGGTGAGAGAAGCCCTGCTTACACCGAAAGCCGAGTATGTAAGGCCATTGGCTTAATCGTATTAAATCACCATCCGGGGCAATCAGCAAAAACTGGTTGCTCTTTTTATTGATATAGCGCAGAGAGCCGCAGATGCCCAAAATCATTTTTTAATGGAGGGCAGACTTTTATATTAGCACCCGTAAACGATTGAAATCATTGAAATCATTAGATCCACGTGTAAACAGGTTGCCTGGCTTTGGTGCCGAATCTCATTTACAAAGTAAAGCCCCGCTCGATCAGTTAGGCACCTTTGAAGTTTTTCTGCAAATGAAAGAGGGTAAGCCTTTTGAACATGCCGGCATTGTGCATGCACCTAATAAAGAGCTGGCCTTTGTAATGGCCAAAGAACAGTACAGCAGAAGATACACCTGCACAGGCTTAGCAGTAACCGATACACGCGATATTACCTTAAGTCCTTTTACAGAAGCAGATAACTCTGCTTACAACGTAATCAACGTAAATAAAAAAGAAGGTGAAGAAACAACTTACCAGGTTTTTCATTTATTAAAGCGCGGCAAGCAACATGTGTTTGCTGCAGAAATAGAAGCGGTTGATGTTGAAGATTGCTTTGCAAGAGCAAAAGAAAAATTTGCTGACGATAAACCTGTTTATAACATATGGGTGGTAAAGAAAACTGACATGCTATATTCTACTGAAGAAGATAAAATGATTTGGGATACTTTACCCGAAAAGAAATTCAGAGATGCAGCCGACTACAAAGCGGCTGACAAAATCAAAGCATTTAAAGAGAGAACGAATCAGGCATAACATGAACGAATTAGCCTTAAAAGAATTTTTATACAAAATGGCTGATGATCATCTCATCATCGGTCACCGCAATTCAGAGTGGACAGGCATGGGGCCTTTATTAGAAGAAGACATTGCCTTCTCTTCTATGGCGCAGGATAAAATTGGTCAGAGCCTGGCCATGTATCAAATACTACAAACCTTAGGTGAGAGCGATCCGGATACGGTAGCTTTCATGCGCAATGCTGATCAGTTTCATAATTGCTTGTTTACTGAATTACCCAATGGCGAATATGATTTTAGTTTGATCAGACATTTTTTGTTTGACACTGCCTATGCCATTCGTTTTGACATGCTGAGCCATTCAAGCTATGAACCCTTGGCGCTGCTTTCAAAAAAAATAAAAGGAGAATTGCGGTATCACACCTTGCACGCCAATACCTGGGTAAAACAATTAGGCTCAGCAACTGAAGAAAGTGTTAACCGCATGCAGCAATCTTTAGAATTAGCCATGCCTTATGCGCTGGGTATTTTTGAACCTTCGCCATTTGAAAATGAAATAATTGCTGAAGGCATTTTTGAAGGAGAACAGGCCAATCAAAAATTATGGTTAGAAAAAATTGAAGGGCTTATCAGTCAAACAAGTTTACACCTGCCTGATGTAAAAATTATTCAGCCTGTTTTTGGTGGCCGCCATGGCAAACATACTGAACACCTGCAACCCTTGCTGGATGAAATGGCAGAAGTATTCCGCTCAGACCCGGGCGCTGAGTGGTAAGCTAAAACCTTAGTGAAAAATTTTTTGTTGTTAATTGGATGGCAGATAAGCAAACAATATTAACCTGGTTGGAAGAAGTGAAAGATCCGGAAATACCTGTGCTTTCTTTATTAGACATGGGTGTGATTACAGCGGTTGATGTTAGCGAGGATAAGGTACGCGTAGAAATGACACCAACTTTTGTAGGTTGT
>DAOLDI010000207.1:0-4844 GCA_035327445.1 Cyclobacteriaceae bacterium
GCTGATAAACACCTATAGCCAGTATGCGCAAGAACAATCCCGATAATTGTTGGGTAATACCGCATGATATATTGCTAAGTGCATCTTGCAGGCGGTAAATCTTTTTATGACTGAAGCGCTGAATCAGTAACTCAATACCAATCAGTATAAAGAAGATGGGAATAGAAAGTACAATCGGGTTGAAGTCCATAGCAAATACCTCTGCACACAATTAGTCTCATTAACCCAAAAAAGTCATTTTTAATGACAATTTTGGGATTAACTTGCCGGCAAATTTACGGAGATGATAGCAAAGATATTTAAGATGGTGTGGTATGTATCGGTTTTTATTTACATGGTTGTGTTAATGTATGTATATGCGGGCCTGCCAGAAGAAGTAGAAGTGATGCAGGCAGGAAACATGTATATGCTATTAGGCCGCGAAGCTTTTTTCTATATGTTTTTGGCTTTGGCAGCCCTTTCAAACTTCCTGGTTTTCAGTTATTACAACATCCGTAAAAAGCAGGACGAGGATGCCCTGTTGAGTTGGACTTTAGGTTTGGGAATAGTATTGAACGGCTTCTACATTTTCTCTTTAAACTTCATCAGCCTTTATAACAGTGCTGAGAAAATCAATTACAAATTCTCTGGCTACATGCTGTATGCTGGATTGTATTTATTGGTGATCTGGGTCTTTGCATGGCCAATTTATAGCCTGTTCAGAAAATTTTTGTCTAAAGCTTAGTACCTGCAAGCGCACTTTTAATCACTCAAAATCAGGTATTTATAACTTATTGCTTCTTGCAGAATTGTAAATGCCACTTTGCTGTTCATTATTGTAAGAATGTATAATTTGAATTTTATTAGTCTTTTTCAAGCATATCTCATTTTTTAAACTCTATGGCTAACGAACTTTTTGAATACAATGAAGCCAGTATCAAATCACTCGACTGGAGAGAACACATCCGCCTGCGTCCGGGCATGTACATTGGTAAACTGGGTGATGGCTCGGCCAAAGATGACGGCATTTATGTACTGGTGAAGGAAGTAATTGATAACTGTATTGATGAGCACATGATGGGTTATGGCAAAACCATTGATGTGAAGATTACAGATCACCGGGTAGAGGTACGCGACTATGGCCGGGGTATTCCTCTGGGTAAGGTGGTTGATTGCGTTTCTAAAATCAATACCGGAGGCAAGTACGATAGCAAAGCTTTTCAGAAATCTGTTGGTTTGAATGGGGTGGGAACCAAGGCGGTAAATGCACTTTCTAATTACTTTAAAGTGCAGGCCTTTCGCGAAGGCAAAACCAAACTGGCTGAGTTTAAGAAAGGTGTGATTTTCAGCGACCCTAAAATTGGCAAGAGTTCAGATAAAACCGGAACACTCATTGTATTTGAACCAGATAACGCGGTATTCAAAAACTTTCATTTCATTCCTGAGTACCTCGATGATTTACTCTGGAACTACGCCTACCTCAATGCCGGCTTAACTATTAACTTCAACGGAAGAAAATTCCATTCAAAAAATGGTTTGCTTGATTTGTTAGAGAACAAGACCAATCCGGAAAGCATTCGTTATCCAATCATTCACCTGAAAGGAGAAGACATTGAAATCGCCATGACCCATGGCAACCAATACGGTGAAGAGTATTACTCATTTGTTAACGGACAAAACACTACGCAAGGCGGCACACACCTGGCGGCTTTTCGTGAGGCAGTTTCTAAAACTGTGCGAGAATTCTTCAAAAAAGATTTTGATGCTACTGATATACGCGCAAGTATAGTTGCAGCCATTGCCATTCGTGTGCAGGAACCAGTGTTTGAATCGCAAACCAAAACCAAACTGGGTTCACAAAATGTAGCGCCTGAGGGCCTGGCCATTCGCACATTTGTGAATGATTTTGTGAAACGCGAACTGGATAATTATCTGCACCGCAATCCTGCTGTGGCTGATGCCCTGCTTAAGCGCATCATGCAATCAGAAAGAGAGCGTAAAGAAATTGCCGGAATCAAGAAGTTAGCCAACGAACGTGCCAAGAAGGCCAATTTGCATAACAAAAAACTACGTGATTGCCGACTTCATTTTGATGATAAAGGAGAGGGAGGCAAAGACACGATGATTTTTATTACCGAGGGTGATTCTGCCAGTGGTTCCATCACCAAATCGCGCGATGTGCAAACGCAAGCTGTGTTTAGTCTGCGCGGTAAGCCATTGAATTGCTACGGACTCACCAAAAAGGTGGTGTATGAAAACGAAGAGTTCAATTTATTGCAGCACGCCTTGAATATTGAAGACGGGCTCGAAGGCTTGCGATATAACAAAGTCATCATTGCAACTGATGCCGATGTGGACGGCATGCACATACGCTTGTTGCTCATGACTTTCTTTTTGCAGTTCTTCCCTGAACTGGTGAAGGCCGGTCATGTGTATATTTTAGAAACACCCCTTTTCAGGGTTCGCAATAAGAAGGAAACCATTTATTGTTACAGCGAAGAAGAAAAACAGGAAGCTGTTAAAAAGTTAGGCAGTAAACCCGAGATTACCCGTTTTAAAGGATTGGGTGAAATTTCTCCGGATGAGTTCGGAAAATTCATCGGAGAGAACATTCGCTTGCAACCGGTAATCCTAAAAGATACGCACCTGGCAAAAGTATTGGAGTTTTATATGGGCAAGAATACACCCGACCGTCAGGATTTCATTATCGATAACCTGCGCATAGAACTGGATAAGGCCGAGGCACTACCCCTGAAAGAGGAGGAGTTAGAGGAGGTTGCGTAGGTATCTTGCTGGAATTCATAATTGCATAAATTCTGCAATAATTTAATTATTGCATATTTTTTACAAAATATGTACTTTTGTACAAAAATTACAATGAGTCTGTACTGTATATTAATGGCGGATATTATTGATAGCTCCGGGAAGGAGAGCAGGAAGCTTATGAATTCCCTCAGGCACATTGTTGAGGATGTGAACAGCAATTTTTCTAAAAGAGAAATTTTATCACCTCTTACCATAACCCTTGGTGACGAGTTTCAATCGGTACTAAATTCAGTAGAAGTGGCCTGTAAGGTTATATTGTTTATCGAGGAAAAGCTTTTGGCACGAAAAGCTGATTTTAGTTTGCGTTATGTAATTCATGAAGGTAAGATAGATACACCCATTAATAAGGTAAGGGCACACGAAATGCTGGGACCAGGTCTTACACAAAGCAGGAAATTACTTAGTTCTCTGAAATCAAGTAAGGAAAGATTCTTAATTGATATTGACGATAAGGAAAAATCAGAAAAGTTGAGCTTGTCATTCAAGGTTTACGAGGGACTTGTAAATCAGTGGACAACATCTTCCCGTGATGTAGTGTACAGCTTTCTTCAGGAGGATGATTACAAAATCCTTTCAAAAAAACTAAAGAAGGACCCTTCAACCGTGTGGAGACGAAAACATTCTTTGATGATAGATGAATATAAGAGTATGAGGGAACTCATCATGAAACTTGCGGCATGAGTTTTTCATGCATCATATGGTTTATTGTTGTTATAGTAATAGGCGAGGCAGTTATCCATGTATTGTTTTATATACTCGGCAGATTGTTTGGAAAAGAGGACTCGAATAAATTGGATGCCAGGAGTGTTTTTAAGGGTTTACTCGAACGTTCGTTTCTTACACTTTCCTTGGTTGTAGGTATTCAGTCAGCGCTGATATTATTTGGAGCACTAAAGATTGCCACCCGGATAAAAGATGATACCAATAAAATTTCGAATGATTTTTTCCTGGTAGGAAATATTTCTTCAGTACTTTTTTCCGTTTGTTATTACTTATTTTTTAATTATTTGTTTTCCTGATTCATGAGCAAAAAACAAAAGCCTGCGAAGGCAAAAGCAAATTCAAAAACCAGTTCAAAGAAAGCAGGTTCAGCTAAAGCAGAAAAGTATGAACATGAAGATACCATTCATGATGTAGACCTGGTAGATGGCCTGTATAAAAACTGGTTTCTAGATTATGCATCTTATGTAATTCTTGAGCGTGCCGTGCCTCGCATTGAAGATGGCCTCAAGCCCGTGCAGCGCAGAATCATGCACTCGCTGAAAGAGATGGATGATGGCCGCTTCAATAAAGTGGCAAACGTCATTGGTAATACCATGCAATACCATCCGCATGGTGATGCAGCCATAGGTGAGGCCATCGTAAATATTGGTCAGAAAGATTTGCTCATCGAAACCCAGGGTAACTGGGGCGATGTGCGCACTGGCGACAGTGCCGCTGCACCACGTTATATTGAAGCAAGACTTTCCAAATTTGCATTGGAGGTTGTTTACAATCCGCAAACTACAGAATGGCAACTGTCTTATGATGGCAGAAAGAAAGAGCCTGTTACACTTCCTGTAAAGTTTCCGCTTTTATTGGCGCAAGGTGTTGAGGGTATTGCGGTGGGTTTATCCACCAAAATACTTCCGCATAATTTCTGCGAACTCATCAAAGCAAGTATTGACGTACTGAAAGGTAAGAATCCTAAAATCTATCCCGATTTTCAAACAGGCGGATACATGGATGTTACCGAGTACAACCAGGGGCAACGTGGCGGAAGAATTAAAGTAAGGGCAAAGGTTGAGGTACTGGATAAGAAGACGCTCATTATAAAGGACATTCCCTTCGGTACTACCACAACTTCTTTGATGGAGTCGATTGTAAAGGCAAGTGAGAAGGGTAAGATTAAGGTAAAGCAGGTAATTGACAATACAGCAAAGGATGTTGAGATTGTGGTGCACCTGCAACCCGGTCAATCACCAGAGATTGCCATAGATGCACTTTATGCTTTTACAGATTGTGAGGTTTCCATCTCACCCAATGCCTGCGTAATTGTG
>DAOLDI010000208.1:0-4823 GCA_035327445.1 Cyclobacteriaceae bacterium
TCTTTTACTGGCCAGCAATAATGAGTCTGTTGTTGATGGTTTAACATTAGAAGTTCCTCTTTCATTTATAGGATTCACTTTTACGATACTTTGTATTTGCGCTTGCTCATTTTGCGAAGTAATGATTGAAATTTTCTCTATGGCATTGCTCCATGTACTAAAAAAATGAGGCTGTTTATACTCAGTTTCATATAATTGAAAAAACCTGAGGTTAAAGCCTGCCAGGGCTGCACGTTTGGCGTCTAGTGCTGCTTGTTGTATAAACAGACTTGATTGATTTGTTGCCAGTAATAAATCATGGGAAGGCAAAGGATAAAAACCCTCCATATCCGACCAAAGCTGTGGCCTTACCGATTGCGCAATAAATGAAGGTACTCTGCTTTCTTCTTGCAGGCTTTGGGCAGCTTTGATGCTGGAAATTGGATTATTGGTGCTGAGGATATAGCCTCCAAGTCTGTTTTTTTTAAATAAGGAAGCCAGCTCCTGATCGCTAAGCTCATCAACATCAGCACTAAGCAAAAACAATTGCTGAATTTTTTCGTCCAGGTTAAGCTTATTCAGCACGCTGTCGGCCCATAAATGCTGTTTTTCCTGTGCTTGAAGCCAGCCAGTATGCACCATTATGATGCTCAAAAACAAACAAACTTTTTTAACCATAGCACCGTTTGCAATTGTAATTAAGTGTGAATAAAAGCATTTTTGCAATGCCCTGAAATAATTTGTGCCGGCCGGTAAATTACAGCCGGGTAAAATTTGAAATTCCGGATTTAGCCATGAAGATGTTTTCCTTTTTGCGTACACCAAAGCCTCAACGCTTTTCTTTTACTTCCAGGTATTATGACCCGGTAAAGGAAGAGCTGAAAGAGAGAACTGCGCGCATTAAAGCCGAACTGGAGGCAAAAGAAAGCGGAGATTATAGTCGTGCCACTGCGGCATCAAGATTAAGGGGTTCATTTAAGGATAGAAGACCCACAAGTGTTAACAAGCATAGCAATATTTTACAATCTATTATTCTGCTTTTATTGGTTGCACTTATTTTAGGATACCTAGAATTTGGCAATAGTGCCTTATACCTTTCTCTCCTCATCATTCCTGTATATTTCTATTTTCGATTCAAGAAAAATAAATAAAACGCTTGGCAGATATTATTCAACTTTTACCTGATGCTATTGCCAACCAGATTGCCGCTGGCGAAGTGGTGCAGCGCCCTGCATCAGTGGTGAAAGAATTACTGGAGAATGCCGTTGATGCCGGGGCAACTCATATACAGCTTATTGTAAAAGATGCAGGCAAAACTTTTTTACAGGTAATTGATAATGGTAAGGGTATGTCTGAAACCGATGCACGCATGAGTTTAGAGCGCCACGCAACTTCCAAAATCAGAAAAGCCGAAGATTTATTTTCTATCAGAACCATGGGCTTCAGAGGCGAGGCGCTTGCTTCAATTGCCGCAGTAGCGCAGCTTGAAATGAAAACAAGGTTGCCCGAAAATGAGTTGGGCACGCTCTTGCAGGTTGAAGCATCAGAAGTAAAAAGACAAGAACCTGTGGCCACCGAAAAAGGCACAAGCATTACGGTAAAAAATTTATTCTACAATATTCCCGCGCGCAGAAATTTTTTGAAATCGAACCCGGTAGAAATGAACCACATTGTTGATGAATTTTACCGCGTGGCCCTGGCTTATCCGGATATCGCTTTTACATTTTACAATAATGATCAGCTTTTGTTTGATCTGCCCGCATCAAAATTAAGCCAGCGTATTGTTAACATCTTTGGTAAAGCTTACCAGGCGCAGTTGGCTGCCTGCCAGGAAGAGACCGACAGGATGAAGATTACCGGTTATGTAGGTAAACCCGAGTTTGCCCGAAAGTCGAAATCAGAACAATTCTTTTTTGTGAACAACCGCTTCATCAGAAATCATTACCTGAGCCATGCGGTTAAATCTGCTTTCAAGAACCTGATTACAGAAGATACACATCCTTTTTTTGTTTTATTTATTGAAATAGATCCGGGGCATGTTGACATCAATGTGCATCCAACTAAAACTGAAATTAAGTTTGATGATGACCGCAGTGTGTATGCTGTTATTTTTGCAGCTGTAAGCAAGGCACTTGCTGCGCATAATTTTTTGCCGGCTATAGATTTTCAGTCTGATGTAAACCTGATCGCTAAAATGCAGCAGGCAGATGCCGGCCAGAAACAACAATATATTGCTGAACAATTTGGTGACACCATCAGCAGAAATAACCTGCGCAATTGGGAGAAGTTATTTGAAGATCCGGCACACCTGGCTTCTTTAAAGGTATCAAGACAAGAGGAGCCAAGCGTTGCCCTGCGCTTTGAGAGCAGCATCAATCAGGAAGAGGAGCCAGTGCAAAAAGAGCAAGTCTTATTTCAGCTGCGCCAGCAATACATTGTAAGAAATGTACAGGCAGGTCTTATGATCATCGATCAGCAAGCTGCACACGAGCGCGTGTTGTATGAGCTCTTCAACAAACAAAGAGGACAAGCCGCTGTTATTCAGCAGTGCCTGTTTCCGCAATCCATTCAATTGACTGTGGCAGATTACCAATTGGTAGATGAAATGAAAGATGAAATCAAAGGCCTGGGTTTTGATTTCGATTTTTTTGGAAAAGATGCCATCGTAATTAACGGTATACCTGGCAATGTAAAAGCCGGTAAAGAAAAAGAGTTATTCGAAGGATTGATTGAACAGTTTAAACTGAACCAGGCTACTTTAAATGTTCCCAAAGAAGAAAGCCTTGTGCGTGCATTGGCCAAGCGATCTGCCATTAAGCGGGGGGTTATCCTCAGTAAAGAAGAAATGCTTGCACTGGTTGAGCAATTATTTGCTTGTGCCAACCCAAACTATACGCCTTCAGGCAAACCAGTTTTCATTATTTTTGATTTCGATAAAATAAATTCTTTCTTTCAAAACGTATGATGCGCCTTACGCCCATAGTAAAAAATCTACTGATCATTAATGTGATTGTTTTTGGCTTGCAGAAACTTATTCCTGTTTTGGGGGTAACTGAAATGTTCTCTTTATGGAAGCTTGGCTCGGTGCATTTTCAGCCTTACCAGTTTTTAACGTACATGTTTGCGCATGGCAGTTTTTTTCACATCATGTTCAACATGCTGGGCCTTGTTTTTCTGGGGCCATTGCTTGAAACTTTCTGGGGCCCCAAACGCTTTCTTACTTTTTACCTGGTAACCGGTATTGGTGCCGCATTGATTTACTCCAGCATTGAATATTATAGTGTAGCCAAAGTAAAAAATCAGGTTGAAACATATCTGGCTGATCCGGGTCCTGATCAGTTTAACACACTCATGAGCAATACCTATGGCTTAAATCCGCAGCTGTATAATTTTATTGATCAGTACTCGCGTAATCCTAATGATGAAACACTGGAAAAGAAAAGTATAAGTCTGGCCAGGGAACTCCTTGATCTCAAACAAAATTTTGGTTCTATGTTAGGCGCCTCCGGAGCCATTTATGGCATACTGATGGCCTTTGGTTTGATTTTTCCTAACCTTGAACTGATGCTCATATTTCCGCCCATTCCCGTTAAGGCAAAATACCTGGTGTTGATATTAGGTGGCATTGCCTTGTATTCGGGCTTGCAGGGAAACCCCGGAGATAATGTGGCGCACTTTGCACATTTAGGCGGGATGATTTTTGCTTATATTATGATCAGATACTGGAGAAGCAAGGGCGAATAAACTATGAACTGGATTGTTAACGATTTTAAATCTGCTTTCAGCAAACCCAATAATGCGCATGCGCAACTGATCATTGTTAACGTTGTGGTCTTTTTGGTGCTCGCCATCATGAGCATGATTTTTACTGTGAGCAGTGCGCGTGAACTTTTTATTGCCATTCACCAGCAACTGGCCATACCTGCAAGTTTTAATGATTTTATTTATAAGCCCTGGACCATCATTACCTATGCCTTTGTGCATGATTTGTCGGGCATTTTTCACATCCTGTTCAACATGCTGGTATTTTATTGGTTCGGCAGGTTGTTTATTGAATATTTAGGCAGTGATAAACTGATTGCCATTTATGTGCTCGGTGCATTAGCCGGTGGTTTATTGTACCTGCTGGTGTATAATTTCATTCCTTATTATATGGAGCGCATGCCAGCCATGGGAATGGTAGGAGCTTCTGCAGCAGTTTATGCTGTTGTAGTTGGCGCAGCTACGCTGATGCCCAACTACCAGTTTTACCTGATTTTTCTTGGGCCGGTTAGAATAAAATACATCGCGGCATTTTACATCGTAATTTCATTCTTAGGTTCTGTTGGCCCGAATGAAGGCGGCAACATTGCCCATCTGGGTGGTGCCTTGATTGGTTTTGTTTACATCAGGCAGTTACAAGCCGGCAATAATATTGGTAATTGGATAATTGAAGTTATGGATACTGTAAAGGGATGGTTTAAGCCCAGCAGTAAAATTAAAGTTTCTTACAAGCGCGGAGGGGCAAAAGAAAAGGGACCAGTTTTCAGCAAGGCCTCACAGGCAGAGATTGACGCCATACTCGATAAAATTTCTGAGCATGGTTACGAAAGCCTGAGCAAAGAAGAAAAAGAAAAACTTTTTAACGCCAGCAAAAAATAAAAGCTGGTCCAATTGAGTAATTGAACCAGCATATCCATATCCTGATTATTTTTTTACCGTATAGGTGTGGCGTCCAACGCCCGGAATTCCGCTCGCAGTCATGCCTTCAACCAGAATTTCAATTTCAGCTTCATTATCATGATTGAAGAACTCAACCCTGGCCTTGCCATTTTCATCTGTTTCAATCATGGGTTCCCAATGTA
>DAOLDI010000209.1:0-4807 GCA_035327445.1 Cyclobacteriaceae bacterium
TTAAAACCAGGAAGCAATAAATTGCCTTGTGCATCTATTTGTTCTTTGGCATAAGGTATTGCATCTGTCGTGCTTCCCACTTGCATGATTTTGTCATCTTTAACTGCTACCCAATCAGCCCATGGCTGTTGTACATTGCCTGTCCAGATTTTTGCATTGATAATAAGTAAATAGGCTTGTTCTTTTTCCGGTGTACTGCAAAGCGCAAACAAAGAGATTGCAGTAATGGCGAAAAGAATTCTTTTGAAGGCAGTCATGCTCATTGATTTTTATAGCTCAATATAGCCAGGACTGAATTACGAGAGAACCTAAATTTTATTGACGGTTTTTTTAAGAACCGCTCCGAGATCCCGAGGCTTCGGGATTCCACCACTCGGAGTGTTGGGGCGATTTGTATTATTTATTTTTGATGAAGGCAATTCCTTTGATGATGCCAAGACGAATCAACAATACCCAGGGCCAGCCATGAAACAATACATCCAACCAATCGAGTACTTGCATGCCCACAGCGCCACCCCAAATCCATTTGAGTTTACCCCAAATGTGTGGTTCTGGAAAGAAAGGAGCCAGGCCTAATGTGAGACTGGCCATGATGATTAAACCTGGGTTATTCCAAATCTTCATGAAATACTATTTGGTATAAAGTAAAATGGCTAATACAGCACCCATAAAGATGCTGAAATATTTATTGGATGTTAAAGGACAAAAGCCAGTGCGACAAGCAATGAATTTCCAGTAGAAGTATCCGCCCGCAGCGCCCAACAATGTGATAAGTACTATCTCCATAATATATTAAAAGTTAAGGGCAGCTGTTATACTGCCCTTGTCCACCTAAACTACACAATTACCTCGGCCACTCACCAATCCCCCCATCGAGGTTGTACACTTTAAAACCAGCTTTTGCCATCATATTGCAGGCACTTGCACTGCGCGCACCGCTGCGGCAGTACAAGAAATATTCTTTGTCTTTATCCAGCTGATTTACTTTGTCTCTGAAATCAGAAGAGTAGAAGTCGATATTTTTTGCCCCTTTAATGTGACCCGATTGAAATTCGCCAGGTGTGCGAACATCTAACAACACTGCATTTTTAGTGCTGTTGAATTTTGTTTTGAATTCAATGCCATCAAGTTCTTCAAAAGATTTTGTTGCACCAGAAAATAAGTTGAACATAATTTTATTTGTTAATGAATTAATTATTTACGGTTGTTGCGGCAAAGTGATTGATTACCTGCTCCAATTGGTTCGCGTTAAGCACACCAGATTGCCGCCACAGCACTTCGCCATTTCTGAACAGTATCATGGTAGGCACACCCTGTATGCAATAGGTGCTTGCTACCAATGGGTTTCTGTCCACATCAATTTTAATAATGCGTGCTTTATCGCCAATCCTTTCAGCCAGTTCCTTTAAAATGGGCTGCATCATCTGGCATGGTCCGCACCAGGTAGCGAAAAAATCGACCAAAACAGGCTTTTCGCCTTTGATGATTTCACTAAATGTTTCTTTGTTTTCCATAATTTATTTTGCTGATGCAAAGGTACACACTGCTCAAGCGGTTAATCTGTGATTGTGGTCACATTGTAATCAGGCATTTGGGATTAGGCATTAGGCATTGGGTTCAATATCTCATGAGCACTTCAACACCTAAACACGTTAACACATCAACACTTAAACACATTATTTACGGAATGGATAAATCACCTGCTTCCAGAAAGTTTTTGGAAACTGTTCATCGCCATCAAAGCCTAATTTTTCGTCTCTGCCCGGGTTGGGAATGTGTGCTGTTTTAAAAAGGTAATCCCAAATGCTTAAACTGATGCCATAGTTTACACCATATTTATTAGGTAATTTTTTGGCATGATGCCAGATGTGCATTACCGGGTTATTCAGAATATATTTTAATGGACCATAAGTGATGCGCAGGTTGGAATGATTCAGATGGCCGATAGCAACGGCAATGATGTGAATGATAAAGAAGTCCTGCAAGCCGAAACCAATCATGGCTAAAGGAATGTACTGTACTGTTTTATAAATGATTGTTTCCATCCAATGAAAACGCAGGTGCGCGGCAAAGCCCATTTCTTCTACCGAGTGGTGTACTTTGTGAAACTCCCACATCCAGGGCACGCGGTGCAGCATGCGGTGCACATTCCACTGAATAAAATCTGCCAGCAAGAACATCAATACAAACTGCGACCACACCGGCCAGCTCTGCACATGCAGGGCCACCATATTGGTAATTCCGAATATGGCCAGAAAGTCGTTGAAAAGATTTACCGCTACGTTTGAAATGGCATTGTAGCCTATCAATGAAAAGAGAAAGAAATTGAAGAACATGTAGAAACCATCCAGCCAGAAATCTTTTCTGAATATGGCCTGCTGTTTTCTCCAGGGAATAATTACCTCAAGCAACCAAACAAATAAAGATAAGCCTACCAGCCACCAAAAGTAATTGTGCCAACCCGGGTACAGCACTTCAGATTTTAAGTAATTCCAGTACCCGGTGTAAGAACCAACGATGATTTCCCAATATTTATCAAGCATATAAAATCAAATTAACCTATCCTGAAGTCGTGCTATCACTTTTTAGTGGTGGCAGGACTTATCCTACTTTACTCTTAAACAGAATATCAGATTGCTTCGTCATACCACGCTATAACCCTTGCTATTCCTCGCAATGACGCTAACATACTAATCAGCCCATCCAATCTTTCATTTCTCTAATGGCTTTTTGCTTTCGGCCCAGTGATAAATACCTCCTTGTAAATTATACACCGTAGTAAAACCCATGTCTTTCATAAGGTTGGCGGCAGAACTGCTTCTGCTGCCTACGGTGCAATACACAAAAACGGGTTTGCTTTTATCTAACTTTTCCAGTTCCTGCTTGAAATTTTTCTGATAGTAATCGAGCATGCTTGCACCGGGCAAATGTGCCTGATTATATTCTGGTGCCGTGCGCACATCAAGCAAGGTATATTCCTTGCTGGCTTTCATTTTATTGTCAAATGCATCAGCATTTAAATGTTCAACTTTTTTGCTTTGCGACTGACAGCTATAAGCGCCCAACATCACAAGCATTGCCAGACTAAGAGCGGATTTTTTTATCATCTTATTCATCATTTCTCATCAGACTTTCTTGAGCCGTTATTAAATATGTTGGCCACCAGTCCGCCCATTACTGCGCCATAAATGGTGCTGTTTCGCGGTGAGGAAGTAATGGCACAGGTTCCCTCGCACCCTAAATAATACCAGTAAATATATCCGGCAATAGAACCAATGGCGATTCCTATGCCCAGTAATATCAATGTCTTCTTCATCAGAAAAATATTTCTTTAACTAAAATGTAAACACCCATCACCATCACAAACCAACCAAAGGCAGGTTTTAGTTTCTCGTTCGAAACAAATTTGCTGAGGTACGAACCCAATAAAATGCCCACCATGGCGAAGGCTGAAAAAATCAACATGAATTTATAATCGATTTCCATGCCCGAACCCATATCACCCGTAAAGCCCAACAAAGATTTCATGGCAATGATTAATAGTGAAGTGCCCACCGCTTGTTTCATGGGTAAGCCTGCTAACAATACCAGTGCTGGAATAATTAAAAATCCTCCACCTGCGCCAACCAATCCGGTGAGTCCGCCAACAACAATGCCTTCAAGCATAATCAACCAGTACTTCGGATTTTTTGCTGCGCTATTTTCCGCTTTGGGTTTCGTATCTCTTATCATGGTATACGAAGCCAGCAACATGAGAATTGCAAATAGCGCCAATACAAAGAATGCTTTGCTTACTTCAAATCCTCCAATTGAAAAGAAGGGGTCGGGAATAGCGGGTACAACAAATTTTCTGATTGCATAAACACCTGCAATAGAAGGCACACCAAAAATCAATGCGGTCTTTACATCTACATTTCCTTTTCTGAAATGACTGAATGAACCTACCGCACTGGTAAGGCCCACCACAAATAAGGAATAAGCTGTTGCTAAAACAGGTTCAACCCTGAACAGATAAACCAAAATGGGCACAGTAAGTATAGAGCCACCGCCACCAATTAAACCCAAAGAAAGTCCCATCAGCACTGCGGCTGCATATCCTAAAAACTCCATGTACAATTCTTAATTACTTCTTGTTGGTATTGATTTTCAAAGGCCAGTATAAAGGACAAAAACTTATCATACTGGTGAGGATAAAGATACCTGATAATGCTAGTAAAATGATGGCCACTGTACCTGAAATGATATTGGTAAGATACAATACCAGAATTACGACAGCTATCAGTACCCTGATGATGCGGTCGGTAGTACCCATGTTCTTTTGCATAGTTTTAAATGTTTGAACAAAGATACAAGATTGTAAAGAGGCGGTTCAGTAACCTCAGTCACATAGCTATTATTGCACAAAGATTATTGTTTTTGAGTCTTTAGCAGGTATGGGGTATATGAAAAGGGGAGTGCTAATCGATACTTCTTTTGAATTACAATATTCATGTTACAATGATTTCAATTTCTCAGGATGCTGACCCGTGTGAAAAATACTCAACACAACCACATCCTCTTCCAATATTCTATAGACAATTTTATAAGACCATTTTGTAACTGAGCGATAATTACCATCACGATTGGCCAGATAGATTTCTTTTGAAAACCGCTCTGGCACGTGATTGAGACTTGAGATTAAATGAATCAGTTCATTCCTTACTTTAAGAGCTGCTGAGGGAGAATCTTTGTTGATATAATCGATAATATCCTGAAGTGCATTTTTAGCAGACTGTGTTACAACTACCCGGTATACCTTTTGCATTTA
>DAOLDI010000210.1:0-4805 GCA_035327445.1 Cyclobacteriaceae bacterium
ACTTACCAAAATTTCTGTTACCATTTATGCAGGGGGTGTAGTATTTGAGGCCATTGGCATGAACTTTTGGCTAGGTGCAATTTTGCTTGTAATCGCGACAGGTGTTTATACTGTTTTTGGCGGATTGAAAGCAGTAGTGTACACCGATATGATACAGATGTTTGTATTGCTTGGTGGTTCACTCACGGTAACATACTTCGGATTGAAGATGGTAGGTGGCTGGGGCGAAGTGATAGACACTACACCATCAGAATTTTTTAGTCTATGGCGTTCACATGAAGATACCAATTACCCATGGACGGGTATTTTATTTGGTGCTCCAATTTTAGGAGTGTGGTACTGGTGCACCGACCAGTTTATTGTGCAAAGGGTTTTATCTGCAAAGAACTTAGATAACGCACGCAAGGGAACCATCTTCGCGGGCTACCTGAAAATGCTTCCGCTGTTTCTGTTCGTATTACCGGGAATCATCGCCTTCACTTTATCACAAAAAGGATTGGTACAAATTGATTCACCTGACCAAACCTTACCTGCCATGGTGAAAGCAGTATTGCCTGTTGGTTTGCGCGGCTTGGTAGTGGCCGGATTGTTTGCCGCTTTGATGAGCTCCTTATCATCTGTATTCAATTCATGCTCTACGCTCATCACCCTCGACTTATACAAAAAGTTTAAGCCTCAATCCACAGAAAATCATTTGGTAATAGTAGGGCAGATAGCCACGGTTATCCTCGTGGTTTTTGGTTTGCTCTGGATTCCTTTCATGAAATATTTCTCTGACCAACTTTTTCTCTACTTACAAAGTGTGCAGGCTTACATTTCTCCGCCTATTGCTGCGGTATTCTTGTTAGGTATCTTCTTTAAAAGATTAAATGGCACAGGCGCTTTTGCTGCGCTGATAACAGGATTGGTGCTAGGTATGACACGCTTTGGTGCGGAGTTGATGAAAGATAAATTATCAGGTTTTATGCTGACCATGGCAGAGATTAATTTCCTGCATTTTGCTATCATACTTTTTGCCATTTGTACTTTGGTTTTGATTGTGGTGAGTCTGGCAACAGCAAGGCCCGACCCTGAGAAACTAAAAGACATTACCTATGCACCTGAACAAAGCACAGGCATCACCAGCAAATCCACATTCTGGTTATCTATCATGTTAGGTGTTATTATCCTGATACTTTGGTTTTATTTAAGTTAATCTTATGATTGATAAAGGACGTTCGCGCGTAATTATTGAAAATGTAATGCCCCAGGTAGATGGTGGCTTGTTTCCTGCCAAGAGAACAATAGGAGAGCGGGTAGATGTAAGCGCCCATATTTTTGCTGATGGCCACGACCACATCCGTGCATTTTGTTTTTACAAAAAGGAAGAAGCGAAAGACTGGTATCCACTTGAACTGAAAGAATCAATTAATGATGAGTGGAACGGCTCTTTTTATGTAACAGAAAAGGGAGCATATGTTTTTAAAGTAATGGCATGGGTCGACCATTTCTTAACCTGGTATGATGGCATCATCAAAAAAATCAATGCAGGCCTTGATGTGAAGCTTGAACTAATGGAAGGAGCTGCCTTTCTGAAATCACTGGCAAAAACTGAAGAAGAGAAAAGCTTGTTGGAGCATGCCAAACAATTAGAAAAGAAAAGCGAATACGAACAAGCTATTGCATTAGTAAAGAGTGCTGAGTTTGCGCAGTTGGTAGAAGACTTTCCATACGTGCAACATGAAACAGTTTATGCAAGGGAACTCAAAATTCAGGTAGAGTTTAAGAAGGCGCTATTCAGTACCTGGTATGAATTTTTTCCACGCTCTGCCTCATTGAAAGAAAATAAGCACGGTACATTTAAAGATTGCATACACCTTTTGCCGCGCGTAAAGGCCATGGGTTTTGATGTGCTGTATCTGCCGCCCATTCACCCCATAGGCAAGGTTAACCGCAAGGGCAAAAACAATAGTGTTACCTCATTGCCCGGTGAACCCGGCTCGCCCTGGGCCATAGGCAGCGATGAAGGGGGGCACAAATCAATACATCCGGAATTGGGTTCGATAGATGATTATAAGTTACTAATATCCAAAGCTAAAGAAATGGGTATCGACATAGCACTTGACCTGGCTTTTCAATGTGCACCTGACCATCCCTATGTGAAAGAACATCCCGAATGGTTCAGGCAAAGACCGGATGGTTCTATTCAATATGCAGAAAATCCGCCTAAGAAATATCAAGACATTTATCCTTTCAATTTTGAATGCGATGATTACAAAGCGCTTTGGGAGGAACTTAAATCAATAGTTGTTTTCTGGATTGAACAAGGCGTAAAAGTTTTCAGAGTTGATAATCCGCACACCAAACCTTTTCCATTCTGGCAGTGGTGCATTGCTGAAGTTAACAAGCAGTATGAAGATATCATCTTCTTATCAGAAGCTTTTACCCGTCCCAAAATCATGGCAGAGTTGGCCAAGCTCGGCTACACGCAATCTTACACTTATTTTACCTGGCGCAACAGTAAGGAGGAACTGATGCAGTATATGAATGAATTGGTGTACGGACCATCGCGAAATTATTTCCGCCCGAATTTTTGGCCCAACACACCTGATATCAATCCATTCTATTTGCAAGGCAGCGGTGAGAACGGATTTATTCTGCGTGTTGCTTTGGCTGCAACACTTTCTTCTAACTATGGTCTGTACGGTCCTGTGTATGAATTTTGTGAAGCAGCGCCTATGCCTGGTAAAGAAGAATACTTTAATTCAGAGAAGTATGAAATACGCAAGCATGATTGGAACCGTGTAACACGTTTAACAGATATCATCACCTTATTAAACAAGGCGCGTCATGAAAATGAAGCCTTACAAAGTACATGGAATATTGCTTTCTGTAATATCAATCATGCACAACTCATGGCTTATGTAAAAGCTACTGATGATTTAAGTAATATCATTTTAGTTGTGGTGAATATGGATGTACACAACAAACATGCAGGATTTGTAGAGTTACCCAAACAGCTTCTAAAAATTGACGGAGCTGTTAATGTTAAACTGCATGATTTAATTACCGGTGACCATTATACATGGACGCAGGATTGGAACTATGTAGAGCTTGACCCTTATCGTTTGCCTTTTCATTTATTTAAACTAGAAGTACGCAATTCAAATATGTAATGAATGATGAAAAAGCAGGCACCAAATAGAAATGAACAGTTGTGGTTTAAAGATGCGGTCATCTATGAACTACCTGTGCGCGCTTTTTTCGATAGCAATAAAGATGGTATAGGAGATTTTCAGGGTATTATTCAAAAACTTGATTACCTGGAAGACCTTGGTGTTAATACCATCTGGCTTTTACCGTTTTATCCTTCCCCTCTTAGAGATGGTGGTTATGATATTACAGATTATATCAATGTTGATGCTGACTATGGCAGTTTGAATGATTTCAAACATTTTATTAAAGAGGCGCACAATCGAAACATTAAAGTTATTACTGAACTCTTGCTCAATCACACTTCTGATGAGCACCCCTGGTTTAAGCGTGCAAAGAAAGCCAAAGAGCATTCACGCTTCCGCGATTTTTATATTTGGAGCGATACCGCAGAAAAATTCAAGGAAGCACGTGTTGTGATAACACAAAACAGGAAGAACTGGACCTGGGACCCTGAAGCCAAGGCATATTATTTCCATCGCTTCAATGTGCATGAGCCAGAATTGAATTACGATAATCCGGAAGTGCAGTTAGAGATGATAAAGGTTATCGACTTCTGGTTAAAGTTGGGCGTTGATGGCTTTCGACTTGCATCAGTACCATTTCTTTTTGTGGAAGAAGGAACCAATTGTGAGAACCTGCCGCAGACACATGCTTTCCTTAAAAAGATTCGCGCGCATATTGATAAGCATTATGATAAGCGCGTGCTGCTGGCTGAGGCCAACTTATGGCCCGAAGAAGCTGCTGAATATTTTGGTAATGGAGATGAGTGCCATGTAACGTTCAACTATCCTTTAATGCCGCGCTTGTTTCTGGCATTAAGAACGGAAGACAGTTATCCCATTGCTGATATCATGGAACAAACACCACAGGCACCAGAAAATTGTCAGTGGGCTTTATTCTTGCGTAACCATGATGAGATGGGGCTGGAGATGGTAACAGAAGAAGAAAAAGATTTTCTCTTCAAAGCGTATGCTTCTGATACAGCCAGCAAATTCAATACAGGTATTCGCAGAAGGCTGGCGCCATTGCTGAATAATGATAGAAGAAAGATTGAGTTGTTGTACACACTCTTGTTTTCATTGCCGGGTACGCCAGTTATTTACTATGGTGATGAAATTGGTATGGGAGATAATGTGTATTTGGGCGACCGCCACGGAGTGCGCACACCTATGCAATGGAACATGAACATCAATGCCGGATTCTCCGAGGCCAATCCACAGCAATTATACCTGCCTTTAATTACTGACCCGGTGTATCGCTATGAGTCGGTGAATGTGGCCATGCAAGTAGAAAACCCTTCTTCTTTAATCTGGTGGATGCGCAATACCTTAGCCATGCGTAAGCGCCTCAAAGTTTTTGGCAGAGGAAATATTGAATTCATCGAGAGCAATAACAGCAAAGTCATAGCTTTCTCACGCAGCCATAATCAGCAACGTATTATTGTAGTTGCCAACCTTTCACAATTCTCACAAGCTGCAGTGCTTAATTTCTCCAACTTCAAAAACTGTGACATTACCGAGGTGTTTAGTCAAAACAGATTTATGAGTGTGAAGTCGGGCGAATACCCCATCACCATTGGCCCTTATGGTTATTTCTGGTTTGAAGTAGAT
>DAOLDI010000211.1:0-4769 GCA_035327445.1 Cyclobacteriaceae bacterium
CTCGGCAATGATTTCTGGGATACTTCCTGGGATGATAAATTCTTTACGCCTCTCAATAAAAAATACGCTGGTAAAACAAACCCCGATATGTACGGGGTTGTAGTGCATGCTAATGTTGTTTCAATGATCATCAATGAAGACTATATTGATGAGATTGCAGATTGGCAGGAGACTATCTTAGCTATTGTACTTTGCTTTTTGAACATCATGTTCTGTGTGTGGGTATACAGAACTTTCCCAGAGTGGTATGATGGTGTAACCAAACTGGTGCAGGTTATTGAGTTTGGAATTTTAGCCTTTTTAATGGTCATGATTTTCCACTGGTATAGCTATAAACTCGATTTAACCCTCAGTCTGGCAGCCGTTGCCTTAGTGGGCGATGGCTACGAAGTGTATGCCGGGGTGGGCAAGAACCTTTACAGAAAGGCAAAATCCTTCGTTTTTAGATTAATTGGACAAAAAGCGCTTACCAAGCAATAATTTTTGGTATTCAGTTTGTATATAAAAGGGTATTATATTTGATACTTAAACAGGAATAAAACCAGTAACCATGAAAAGAATATTGTTAACCCTCCTATCTGCCGCAATTATTGCCCAGGCTGCATTAGCCCAGAGCTACACATTTAAGGTAATGGGAAGCAAAGGCGCCAATGAGATTAAAACTGGCGGCAAATGGGAACCCATGAAAATCTACTCTCTTTTACAGGCCGGAGACGAAATTAAGGTATCTCCTAACGCCTATATTGCCCTGGTGCATTCCAGTGGCAGGCCAATTGAATGGAGAGAACCAGGTGTTTTCAAGGTAACAGACCTTGAAGCCAACGTTAAAGAGGGTACAAGCGTGGTAAATAAATACACAGATTTTATCATGTCCAATAACTCAGCTGAAGCCAAGAAAAACAGGTTGAGTGCTACTGGGGCAGTTACCCGCGCTACAGGTGAATCTATTAAAGTATTTCTGCCCGGTAATCAGGACGCAGGATTATACAATACCTTCGCCATTGTTACCTGGGAGGACGAAAATCCAGCCAATAGGCCATACATAGTTACATTGAAGTCATTGTTCGATGATGAATTGTTGAAGATAGAAGCGAATGAAACTAATGTTAAAATCGACCTGTCTAATCCAAGATTTGCCAATGAAAACGCCATATTGGTAAGCGTACATTCAAAGGCTAATCCCAGAGTTAAATCACAAGATTTTATCTTAAAGAAATTGAGCGCTTCTCATTATGCTACTGTAAAGGCAGGTCTTGCAGAAATTCTTCCAGAACTATCAGAAGAAACTGCTTTGAACAAATTCTTACTTGCAGGATTCTATGAGCAGAACAAGCTCATGGTTGATGCATTAACTGCTTACAGAGAAGCCATTAATCTGGCGCCTGATGTGCCCAGCTATCAGGAAGCTTACGAGGATTTTCTGGTGAGAAACAGACTAAAATAATTCAGCCTTGATAAGATAAAGAGACCCGGTTAAAGCCGGGTCTTTTTGTTTATAGAGCACTACCATTTTAACCTTTGGGTAAAAGGCAGATTATCCTATTTTTGTGAACCTTAAAAAAACCCCTTTTATGAGCGTATTGGTTAATAAAGATTCAAAAGTTATTGTTCAGGGCTTTACTGGTTCTGAAGGTTCTTTTCATGCAGGCCAAATGATAGAGTACGGTACTAATGTAGTGGGTGGTGTAACGCCCGGCAAAGGTGGAACCAGGCATCTGGATAAACCGGTATTCAATTCAGTAAAAGAGGCGGTTGAGAAAACAGGCGCTAATGTATCTATCATATTTGTACCGCCAGCCTTTGCTGCCGATGCCATTATGGAAGCTGCCGATGCCGGCATTAAGGTAATTGTGGCCATTACTGAAGGTATCCCTGTAAAAGATATGATAACGGCTAAGCACTATATCAAGAAAAGAGGCGTAGTACTGATTGGACCAAATTGCCCTGGTGTAATAACGCCCGAAGAAGCCAAAGTAGGCATCATGCCAGGCTTCGTGTTTAAGAAGGGCAGGGTGGGGATTGTTTCAAAATCTGGAACATTAACTTATGAGGCTGCAGATCAAATTGTGAAGGCAGGTTTAGGTGTTTCTACAGCTATTGGCATAGGCGGTGACCCGGTTATTGGCACTTCAACTAAAGATGCGGTTGAGTTATTGATGAACGACCCTGAGACAGATGGAATAGTTATGATAGGTGAAATAGGTGGAAATTATGAGCCAGTTGCGGCTCGTTGGATCAAAGAAAGCGGAAATAAAAAACCAGTAGTTGGATTTATTGCAGGTCAGACAGCGCCTCCCGGAAGAAGAATGGGCCATGCTGGTGCAATCATCGGTGGTGCAGATGATACAGCCGAAGCCAAAATGAAGATCATGCGCGAGTGTGGTTTACATGTAGTTGATTCTCCTGCCAACATTGGCGAAACCATGCGACAGGTGCTGAAGGGCTAAGTTTCATATTTACAATAATTCATTTGCCAGATTGGCCAGTTCAGACCTTTCACCTTTTTCTAAGGTAACATGTGCATAAAGGTCATGATCTTTTATTCTGTCGATCAGATACGATAGACCATTACTCTGTGAATCAAGGTATGGTGTATCTATCTGATAGATATCTCCGGTAAAAATGATTTTTGTGTTTTCGCCAGCGCGTGTAATAATGGTTTTTACTTCGTGTGGGGTTAAGTTCTGTGCTTCATCAACAATGAAACAGATGTTTGATAAGCTTCTGCCACGAATGTAAGCCAGAGGTGTTATCACCAGTTTTTCATTATTCACCATCTCGGTAATCTTAGAGTATTCTTTATCAGATTCACTGTATTGATTTTGAATAAACTTCAGGTTATCCCACAGCGGTTCCATATAAGGATTCAATTTCGATTTGATATCACCGGGCAAGTAGCCGATGTCTTTATTGCTGAGCGGCACAATGGGTCTTGCCAGGTAAATTTGCTTGAACTCGCGTTTTTGCTCCATGGCCGCTGCAAGCGCAATAAGTGTTTTACCTGTGCCGGCAATACCTTGCAAGCTTACTAATCTGATATTGGGATTAAGCAATGCATGTATGGCAAAGGCTTGCTCAGCATTACGCGGTTTAACCCCATATGCACCCCTTTTTTCAACTTGCTCAACCAACTCAGTTAAAGGATTGTAGTAAGCTAAAACACTTTTTTTTCCACTTTTTAGAATGAAGTAACCATTCTTATGAGGTTTGAAATTTTTTCTGAAAATTTCGCCCGGAGGACAAGTTCCATTTTCATATAATTTATTGATGGTATCAGGTGATACATCATCCAGAATTTCTTTTCCGGTGTAAAGCTCTTGTATGTTTTTTACTTTACCAGTTGTGTAATCTTCAGCTTGTAAGCCTAAAGATTTTGCCTTTAGTCTCAGGTTGATGTCTTTGCTTACCAGAATTACTTTACGGTCGTTCTCTTCTTTTTGCAGGTGTAATGCCGAATTAAGAATGCGATGATCGGGTTTATCTTCATTGAAGATGATACTTGCATCAACGCTGCTGTTGGTATCCATCAATACTTTGAAATTTCCTTTACCTTTTCCATTTAAAGGATTCCAGTTATGGAGCAATTGATCTTTCGCCAGTTTATCAATTAGCCTGATAAACTCTCTAGCTTCAAAATTTTTAGTATCGTTTCCTTTTTTAAAGTTATCCAGTTCTTCTAAAACCGTAATGGGAATACCAATATCATGCTCATCAAAATTTAAAATAGAGTTGTGTTCATAAATGATCACAGAAGTATCCAGAACGAAAATCTTTTTGTCCTTTTTATTTTTCGGCATAAAGAGGGAAGAAGTTTAAGGTAATATTTAAAGATAAAAATAGAAAAGCGTACAGAAGAAAGGGCCGTGTATTAGTTGAAATACAGAAAAGTAAAGAGTTTAAAAAATTTAGAATAGCCCTCTTCATCTACAAATCAAACTTGAATTTATGAAAAGGCTTGGCAAATGCAAATAGCTTTAGTACCTTAAAGAGTTAAAAACCAAAATTATATGCTTAAATATTCTACCAAACTATTGATGGTACCACTATTGGTACTATGCTTCGCAGTTGTAGCCGTGGCGCAAGAGCGAAGAGTAACAGGTAAAGTGAGCGGGGCAGATGATGGCTTGCCACTGCCTGGCGTGAACATTTTGCTTAAAGGAACCTCAACCGGAACAGTATCTGACGCTAATGGAAACTTTTCCATTAACGTTACAGGCGATGCTGCCGTTTTGGTGGTTTCTTACATCGGCTACCAAACTCAGGAAGTTACAGTTGGCAGCCGAACTATGGTTGACATCTCGCTCAGAAGTGATGCCCGTCAATTAAGTGAAGTAATTGTAACGGCATTCGGTATTGAGCAGGAAAAAAAGGCACTGACCTTTGCTGCACAAGAAGTTGGCGCAACTGAAATCATGCAATCAAGGGAGCAAAACATTGTTGATGCTTTGAACGCCAAAGTTGCAGGTGTGCAGGTGGTGCGTCAGGGTGGTTCTGCCGGTGCAGGCTCAAGTATTCTCATCAGGGGCACATCTTCTATTTCTGGTAATAACCAGCCCTTGTTTGTGGGTGATGGTATTCCTATCAACAACTCATTCAGGGCAAGTATTGGTACTTCTTCAGGTGTAGATTATGCCAACCGTGCTATTGATATCAATCCTAATGATATTGAAAGTATAACCGTATTGAAGGGACCTGCCGCAACTGCTTTGTATGGTATACAAGGAGGTAACGGTGTAATTCTGATTACTACTAAAAAGGGAAGCAGAGGA
>DAOLDI010000212.1:0-4758 GCA_035327445.1 Cyclobacteriaceae bacterium
AAAGGAATAAATACTTTCGAAAACGAGCGGTGCTTCAGTCTTGTGTTTGATGATGGGCATGAATTGCTTTTCAAAATGTTTGGCAAACAAGCCAATATCATACTTTTTAAAGACAGGCAATTTGCAGGTATGTTCCGCAACCAATTGAGCAATGATGAAAGCATTGAATTGCATTCACTGCATAAAACAATAAACTGGACGAAAGAAGCATTCATCCAAAACAAAAACAATCTCAAACAATATTATTTCACTTTTGGTAAACCCGTATGGCAATGGCTGCATGAACAGGAATTTGAAAAACAAGATACTGACACGCAATGGCAAATACTGTTGAACTTGAAAGCTGATTTAGAAAATGCTGCTCAGTTTTACCTGATAAGTGATCAGCGCGCGGCTAGGCTCAGTATGCTTCCCGCTTCAAATGCAATTAAAAAATTTTCATCTGCCATAGAAGCCCTCAATACCTTTTACCATGAACTGCATTACCAGCATGGCGCAGATGATTTGAAACATAAAGCACTGAGCAAACTGGAGCAAAAAATAAAAGCAGCAAATAATTACATAAATAAAAATGCGCTGAAAGCAAATTCTTTACAAACTGACACCGCTTACAAAACCTGGGCCGATCTGCTGATGGCCAATTTACACCTGATACCTAAAGGTGCTAAAGAAGTACATCTGAATGATTTCTACCAGGCAAATAAAACAGTAGGCATCAAATTAAAGCCTGAGCAAAGCGCACAAAAAAATGCGGAGGTATTTTATCGCAAAGCCAAAAATCAGCAAATACAAATAGATAAACTGCAAGAATCTATCAGCAAGAAAAAAACAGAAATTGAACAACTCAATCATCTTAAGTCAGAATTACAGCAAATAAGCGAACTAAAAAAAATCAGGCAATTCATTCAACAACATAAACTGGCACACACAAGCCAGTCAGAAAAAATAATACTGCCTTATCACGAAGTTGAATTCAAAAATTTCAAAATATTAATTGGCAAGCATGCAGCCGCTAATGACGAACTCACATTAAAGTATAGCTATAAAGAAGATTTATGGCTACATGCCAAAGATGTAGCTGGTTCGCATGTGCTCATTAAGCACCAGGCAGGCAAAAAATTTCCCAAAGATGTAATTGAGCGTGCAGCACAGTTAGCAGCCTATCACTCCAAAAGAAAAACAGAAAGCCTTTGCCCAGTTGTTTACACCGCCAAAAAATTTGTACGCAAACGCAAAGGCGCTGCAGCCGGTGAAGTTGTGGTAGAGCGCGAGCAGGTAATTATGGTAGAACCAAAACCTGCTTAAGGCATTTAACTTTCTTCCAATATTACCTTGTTATGTTGATCTTGAGCATGTTGGTGCGCAACCTCTCTTCAATCGGCATACTGGCCATGGTAATGAAAACATCTCCCTTTTGCACATGACCATCTTTTTTCAAAATAGATTCGATATCTGAAATGGTGGCATCGGTGGAAGAAGTCCTATCATAAAAATAAGCTCTTACACCCCATACAAGGCTTATCTGCGTTAAGAGTTTCTTGTTAGCAGTAAATACAAAAATATTGGTATCGGGTCTGTGTGAAGAAGATTTATAGGCAGTATACCCTGATTGTGTCATGCCCACCAATGCTTTAGCATTTACATCTTTAGCCAGCTTACAGGCTGCCAATACAAGACTGTCGTTATAGAAAATAGGTGAAGCAGGATCAACTTCTCTGAAGCGGTAATAAATTTTTGCGTTACGTTCAACCGAACTAATAGTACGCGCCATACTTCTGATTACTTCCACAGGAAATTTTCCGGCAGCGGTTTCAGCAGAAAGCATCAAAGCATCAGCACCATCCATCACCGCATTAGCTACGTCATTGGTCTCAGCACGTGTTGGTCTTGGGTTCTCAATCATACTCTCCATCATCTGCGTGGCCACAATTACCGGCTTCGATGCCCTGTTGCATTTTTCGATGATCATTTTTTGCGCCATAGGAACTTCTTCCAGCAGAATCTCCACGCCTAAATCACCTCTTGCAACCATTACAGCATCGGTAACTTCAATAATCTCATCAATATTGGCAAGGCCTTCGGGCTTTTCAATCTTGGCAACAATCTTGGTATGCACATTTTTCCTGTTGATGATTTCTCTCAACTGCAGAATATCCTGAGCTTTTCTTACAAATGATAGCGCAATCCAATCCACTTCATTAGCCAGGCCAAACTCAAGGTCTTCCAAATCTTTTTCTGTAAGTGAAGGCGCTGTTACCTTGGTATAAGGCATGTTTATCCCTTTTCTGGATTTTAACTCTGCACCATGAACAACTTGTGTAATAACCTCTTTGCCTCTTATCTCTTTTACGTTGAGTTCTATTTTACCATCATCTACCAATATTAGATCTCCAACTTTTACATCTTTAGGTAAATCAGTATAAGATGTGCTTACAATCTGACTATTTCCCAAAAGTTGTTCGGTAGTTATAATCAATTCTTGTCCGCGTGTAATAATGGTACCCGGTTCAACTTCGTTCACCCTGATTTTCGGACCCTGTAAATCTTGCAGAATACTAACATGTGTGCCCAACTCTTCATTTACTTCGCGGATGTATTTTATTACACTCAGGTGCTGTTCATGCGTTCCGTGAGAGAAATTAAGGCGAAAAACATCAACACCTTCTTTGGCCAGTAATTTTAGTTTGTCTTTGGTATTTGAAGCCGGACCAATAGTGGCTACTATCTTGGTTTTGTTATAAACGATTGTTTCCATTTTAGAAGATAAAATTCTCTTTTGCTTTGATTGCGTTTAAAGAAAGGCTGCCAACATACTCTATGCAGGCGATTTTTTTTAGAGAATCGGTCAAATTATTTCCGAAATCGTTTTCAATGCTTTTAATAAGCAGAATATAATCAAAGTGTGGATACTCAATTACCAAACAATGTTTGGATGGATTAGAAGGAATTTCGTTGGGCTTATTTCTGAAAAGCTTGATAATACTCAAAGGAGTTTCGTATTCGAGCATTATATAGGACTTTTCATCTCCTGATTTAAATTGAAGTATCAAATCCTCCTTTCGACTGAGTTTTATATCAAGGGCCCTGTTTAATTCCCAGGCAATTTTGTGCGGCCTCACAGCAGAAGTAATGCCTATTAGCTCAAAATCATAGGTATATTCAGCTTCAAGTTTCTTTTTTTTCATTAATTAGAGGCGAAAATGAAGTTTAAGCGTATTAGGAGGCTATTCAAAAAATAGTTTGACAATATTCGTTTAAATATATTTCTTTGCAGAGATTTTAAATAATCAAAACCTTAAAAACATGTCTGAAATTGCACAAAAAGTAAAGCAAATTATCATCGAGAAACTCGGTGTTGAAGAATCTGAAGTTACGCCTGAGGCTAGCTTTACAAACGATCTTGGAGCCGACTCTCTGGATACTGTTGAGTTGATCATGGAGTTTGAGAAAGAATTCAACATTTCCATCCCTGACGATCAGGCTGAAAACATTTCAACTGTAGGTCAGGCTATTTCATATCTTGAAGAGAACGTGAAATAATTTCGGCTTAGTCCGAATCACACTATACCATTTTACATGAACTTGAAACGAGTAGTCGTTACTGGAATTGGTGCCCTCACTCCTATCGGCAATACCCTCCCCGAATTTTGGGAAGGCTTAAAGGCCGGCAAGAGTGGCGCTGCCCCTATTACTAAATTTGATACTACCCATTTCAAAACAAAATTCGCCTGCGAAGTTAAAGGCCTGGACATAGGCAATTTTATGGACAGGAAAGAAGCGCGTAAGATGGATGCCTTTGCGCAATATGCAATGATAGTTGTTGATGAGGCTATTCAGGATGCTGCGCTTCCGCTATCAGAACTTGATAAAGACCGTGTTGGTGTTATTTGGGGTTCTGGTATCGGAGGCTTAACCACTTTTCAGGAGGAAGTAAAATCCTTTGCTAATGGTGGCGGTATTCCCAGATTTAATCCTTTCTTCATCCCCAAGATGATTCCAGACCTCAGCGCAGGTCATATTTCCATTAAATACGGTTTCAGAGGACCTAATTTTGTTACGGTTTCTGCCTGTGCATCATCAACCAATGCATTGTACGATGCACTCACTTATATCCGCCTGGGAAAGGCTGATATTATTGTTTCGGGCGGTTCTGAAGCAGCAGTATGCGAAGCCGGTGTTGGCGGATTCAATGCCATGAAAGCACTCTCTGAGCGTAATGATTCTCCGGAAACAGCCAGCAGACCCTATGATAAGGATAGAGATGGCTTTGTTTTGGGTGAGGGAGCAGGCGCTTTGATTCTGGAAGAATACGAACACGCAAAAGCGAGGGGAGCAAAAATTTATGCCGAAGTATTGGGGGGTGGTATGTCTGCCGATGCTTATCACATTACCGCTCCGCACCCGGAAGGTACCGGCATTATCAGGGTAATGCATAATGCATTAGAAGATGCCGGTATTAAGGCAGAAGATGTAGATTATGTAAATACACATGGAACCTCGACTCCGCTAGGAGATATTGGCGAAATTAAAGCGATTCAAAGCGTATTTGGTGAGCATGCATATAAGCTTAACATCAGCTCAACCAAATCCATGACTGGCCACTTACTGGGTGCAGCAGGCGCCATTGAAAGCCTTGCCTGTATATTGGCCATCAAAGAGGGTGTTATCCCTCCTACCATCAATCATTTTACAGATGATGATGGTCTTGACTCAAGACTCAACCTCACATTCAACAAAGCACAACACAGAGAAGTAAAA
>DAOLDI010000213.1:0-4745 GCA_035327445.1 Cyclobacteriaceae bacterium
ACCTCGGTAGGTAAGCCCGAAAACATGAAAATGGTGGCAAAGCTTGTTCTGGCAGAACAAGGCAAAAAGATTGTGGTGCTTTCAGCCCTTTCGGGTACAACCAATGCATTGGTGAGTATTGGCGATTGCCTGCTGGCCGGAAAAACCGAACAAGCCGAAAACGAAATTGCGCAGCTTGAAGTCCACTACAGAAATTTTATCAATCAATTGTATAATACTGAAGCCTACAAGCTTATAGGCAATGAAATTGTAACCCGCTATTTTGTTTTTCTTCGTTTGCTGGCTGCCGGTGAGTTTGATTCAAAAAGCTATCGAGAATTACTGGCGCAAGGTGAATTGATTTCTACAGAATTGTTTTACCAGCATCTGCAGGAAATACAGGTTGCTGCCAGATTGCTTCCGGCACTTCATTTCATGTCGATAGATGAAAACCAGGAACCTGAACTGGAAAAAATTGCGCAGCGCTTGCAGCCTCTATTAAAAGCGCTTGGGCATATAGACATCATCATCACGCAGGGTTATATCTGTCGCAATCACAAAAATGAAGTGGATAACCTCAAGCGTGGAGGTAGTGATTACACAGCCTCACTCATTGGCGCTGCCTTGAAAGCAGAAGAAGTACAGATATGGACAGACATTGATGGCATGCACAACAATGATCCGCGCATTGTGAAGAAAACTTTCCCCATTGCTTCGCTTACATTCAATGAAGCTGCGGAGTTGGCCTACTTCGGGGCAAAAATTCTACATCCGCAAACCATAGTGCCTGCGCAGAAGTATAACATACCTGTGCGATTGAAAAACACCATGCAACCGGAGGCCGAAGGTACTTTGATACATAATGCCACAGGAACAGAAGCGATAAAAGCAATTGCTGCGAAGGATAATATTACGGCCATCAAAATAAAATCAACACGTATGTTGATGGCTTATGGATTCTTGCGAAGAGTGTTTGAGGTGTTTGAAAATTACAAAACACCTATCGATATGATTTCAACTTCAGAGGTTGCAGTATCCTTAACCATTGATGACCATACTTACCTCAAAGAAATAAAAGAAGAGCTGGAAAAATTCGGAACCATTGAAGTTGACACCGGACAAAGCATAATTTGTATTGTGGGCAATATGCTGGCAGAAAACCGGGGTATACTCAGCACAGTATTTAATACGGTTAAGCATATTCCCGTTCGCATGGTATCATACGGTGGCAGCATGAATAATATTTCATTGGTTGTAGATACTTCTTACAAAAATGAAATGCTTAATGCGCTGAATGAAGGCTTATTTGCCGAGCAGCTTGCTAGAGTTTAACAGTGAAAATCAAAATAATTTTAATTAGGCACTAAACTGATGTTAACTCAATGGCTTTTTTTATTAATAAATAAGTGGCTTGTATTTCAGATTGACTATAAACGCTTACATAGGGAATACAAAAAGAAACATAACCATCTTTGTTTATTATTAAGGTCACCGGATAACTCTTTATCCCAAAGGATGCCGCAATTGACTCTCCATTGGGTATTACCGGGTATTTTATTGTTCTATTCTCATTATTTAACGTTTTATCCATAAAGACATTAAGTTGATCAATAGTATTTGAAGCAATCGAAATAAACTCAAATTCTGTATCATTTGAATCTTCAAATACTCTATTTAATTCTGGAATTTCTTTTACACAACCCTTACAACCTACAGTCCAAAAATTTATGACTAATATTCTCCCAGTTGAATTATTAGAGTCAAAAAACTCATTATTTAACGTTTTTGCTTTTATTTCGGGAGCCTCTTGACCAACAAGATGGCTCAAGAATTGTGGCGGAGTTTTCAGTATTTTATATAATCGTTGCTCAATAGATTGAGTTTCTTGCTTTGAAAGTAAAAATTTATCCAAATCCAACAATATCTCAGAAATGTTTACAGGATTGATTTCAACTACATTACTAATCTCCTTATTTTCATAGTAAAATATTTGGCCATTACTTTTATATAATCCTAATTGAAATAATAAGCCCTCATCATCAACTATTACATTTAATCTTTCAATAATTTTAGAGCCGAATGCAAGTTCAATTTTCCTACTTGAATTACCACTAATAATAACTATCAAATTGTTATGATTATTTTCAAGGATATAATTCTTGAATTCTTTAATGCATCCGCTACAAATATCCTCTGGGATTACCAAATAAGCGTCAGATCTCAGCAAATCTATATTCAAATGTTCTAGATATTTCTCGAACAAGTTCTCGGGCAAAAGTTCATGTGTGGTACTTGGCGAATTAACACACCCAACTAAAGATAGTATAAAGATGATCGAAAATACACTTGAGTGTATTCGATTATTCAACAATACATTATTCATAAACTAATTGTAATATATTAAACTCCATTAAATCTTCATTAATATTTTTATTCAAATAATTAGCTGTTGAAATACAAAGCCCTTGCTCGCAAACAAACCAGTCTTTTATTCTGAAGCTCTCTAGAGGATCTAAAAGTGTTTCGCCTATCTTATTGAAATTTGAATCTAGTATGATAACACCGTATTGCTTATATGAAGCGGATTTCTTTCTTCCGTCTGGAAGAAGAGGATTTGTCTTTACGCCCACAATCCTATAATATACATCTCTATAGGGGTCATAAATAATCATCCCATATACACCGTTCTTTAGAAAAGATTCAGTTTCATCCTCCCCAACAGAAAGTGATTCAATTTCTTCGAAATGATCACTTTTTGCTAGGTGTTTTCGGTAATCACCAGATAAACTTAATTCATAAATATAATGGTCTGCACCGAAGGAATATATTAGCTTATTATTTTTTCCTTTAATTCTTGAAGGAAACGTATGAAAAAAAGTCCATTTTCTACTCTGATAAATTTCTGGCCAAGAAAAATCAACATAATATGAATATCCAGTTTGAAGATCATACACCAACTCGAATTTCACGTCACCATCAAAAAAATTATCTTCATCTATACTGGTTTGAGGAAAGATAAACATGCACAACTTGTTATCAATTAGTACATTTGGCAATCTTGTCATTGACGCATGATTTAAGAGTCTATTATCCGTTAGCTTTATTTTCTCTATTACTATTCCTTCAGAATTTACTAAAAAGGCATTAGCTTTATATTTGTCATAAACAATAATTGAATCTTGATTAATTATTGTAAACCCATGAATCTCGAATATTGGATTTTCTCCTTCTTTGCTAAATTTAATTTCCTTAACTTTTCTCCGTTCACTAATTGAATAATACTGAATGCTGTTCTTGTGCTTACTTTCTACAACAAGCACTTCTTCATTGCGATAGTTGCTTACTACTAAATTATTATTGTCAAATGAAGTAGAGTCATCTAGTTCAAATTGAATTAGCTCCTTTGCTTTTACTAACCTTGCAGGATATTCTTGACTACGTTTCGAAGCAGAATTATTGCAGCTGCTTATGAATAAAAGGATGTTACTAAAAAGAAAAATAAATATTAAATATCTCATTTAATCTTAAATCAATGCGTACCAAAATTGGGACGCATGTTTAGTTTTAAAATTACGGAAAAATAATCAACTCAAGTGATTTCTGAGCTTACATAGCAGCACTCACCCCAGTCTTCAGGACACGCTTTCCCAACTATTATACAGTATGGTTCTGGATCATCATCACAAATAAAAGACTCTTGCGCTTGCACCTTCATTGAAATGAAATTCAGAATTACACCAAAAGACAAAGCAAAAGCCAAACTAAGACTGAAAACCTTTTTCTTTAAATTCCTCATAATCTTTAGATTTTGATTCTGCCCACTATTAAGCATTAACCATTGTTAAATGTGCAAGATTTATTATCAATTTTTTAATTGTTGTTTAAATTAATGGCCTAATAAGCGGAAAAAATAAAGTGATTATGAATTTAATATATGCATCGTAAAAAATGCATATATAAATTAATTAAGAGAAGAACTATTAATAAAAGAAAATCAACCAGATTAAAATCAACAGCGGCAGTAAGAAAGGTATTGAATACCTGATGAGATAGCCGAAGAAGGAAGGCATCTTGATGCCTATTTGCTCAGCAATTGACTTCACCATAAAGTTTGGTCCGTTGCCAATGTACGTCATGGCACCAAAAAATACAGCTGCAATAGAGATGGCTTTTAAATCCATTACAGAATCATAATAAACTCCACCATTTGCAAAATCAACTACCTGTTTCATTACCGTAATATCTGCACCTTGCGAAGCCATAGCTGCAGTTAAAAAGTTGATGTAAGTGGGGGCATTATCCAAAAAGGCTGATAAAATTCCAGTACCCCAATACAGGGTATTGTGACTGATCATCTTCATGCCTTCTGGCGATTGTGCAAAATTGCTTACCGCTTCAAGTGCAGGCATCATGGTGCCGAAAATGCCAACGAAAATAAAAGCTACTTCACGAATGGGTTCAAAGCTAAACTCATTGCCATTGAGCGCTTCTTTGCTGGCAAAGCGATACGACATATAAGCAACAGAGAGCATGATGATTTCGCGCAGGAAAGAAAATTTTTGTCCATCGTAATGAATGGCAGGTACCCATTCTATCACATTAGGATCAAGAAATACAGAACCGATGACAACCGCCAACCAAAAAAAATTCTTTGTGCCGATTAAGGTAATTTTATTAGTATAAACAATGGGCTCATCGCTCAATGCATAATTGGATTTGTTTCTGCGATCGAAGAAATAGAAAAGTGCCGCAAGCAAAACAAGTGC
>DAOLDI010000214.1:0-4744 GCA_035327445.1 Cyclobacteriaceae bacterium
AAGAATCGAAAGAATAATGGGACAAAAAGTTAACCCTGTAGGATTAAGACTTGGTATCGTTCGCGGTTGGGATTCTAACTGGTACGGAGGCAAAACCTTTTCTGATAAATTGGTTGAAGACCACAAAATCAGAAAATATGTGGATGCCCGTATACCTAAAGGTGGAATTGCTAAAATCGTAATCGAAAGAACGCTTAAGCGCATTACACTTACAATTCACACGGCTCGTCCTGGTGTAGTAATTGGTAAAGGCGGTGCCGAAGTTGATAAGATTAAGGAAGAGTTGAAGAAACTTACCGGTAAGGATGTTCAAATCAACATCTATGAAATTAAGCGCCCAGAGTTGGATGCTAAACTGGTAGGGGAATCTATCGCGCAGCAATTAGAAGCCAGAATTTCATATAGAAGAGCTATGAAGCAAGCAATTGCTTCGGCTATCAGAGTAGGTGCAGAGGGAATTAAAGTGAGATTATCTGGCCGTTTAGCAGGTGCAGATATGGCTCGTACAGAAGAATACAAAGAAGGAAGAATTCCTTTGCATACACTAAGAGCTGATATTGATTATGCAATTACCGAAGCTCAGACTGTGTATGGTAAGATTGGTATAAAGGTGTGGATCTTCAAAGGTGAAGTTTACGGTAAGCGTGATTTATCGCCAAACGTTGGTATGGTTGCCGGAACAGGTGCAGGTGCATCAAAATCGCAGCCCGGTCAAGGCCCTAGAGGAAAGAGACCTGAAGGAAGAAGAAAAAAGAAATAATCAAGAAACTTACAAGTAACCATGTTACAGCCTAAGAGAACAAAATTTAGAAAAGCACATAAAGGCAAGATTAAAGGTATAGCTACCAGAGGTCACAATATTGCTTTCGGTTCTTTTGCACTTAAAGCAGTTGAGCCCGGATGGTTAACAGCCAGGCAAATTGAAGCTGCCAGAATTGCCGTTACACGTGCCATGAAGAGAGAAGGTCAGGTTTGGATCAGAATTTTCCCCGATAAGCCTATTACCAAAAAACCTGCAGAAGTGCGTATGGGTAAAGGTAAGGGTGCACCTGAATATTGGGTTGCAGTAGTAAAGCCCGGTACAATTTTGTTCGAAGCGGGCGGTGTTAACCTGGCAACAGCAAAAGCAGCTTTAAGACTGGCTGAGCAAAAGTTACCCTTGAAGACAAAATTTACAGTAAGCAGAGATTACGTTGAATAAACATATGAAAAACGTAGAAATAAGAGCATTAAGCATAGAAGAGTTAAAGCAAAAACTGGTTACCGAGGGTGAAACTCTTCGTAAGCTCCAGTTTGCGCACAATGTTTCTCCCATAGAAAATCCTATGAAGTTGAGAGAAGCCAGAAAACTTATCGCAAGGCTTAAAACAGAATTAAGGTCTAAAGAATTACAGAAGTAATGGAGAACATATCCAGAAATACCAGAAAAGAAAGGATAGGCAAGGTTGTGAGTAACAAAATGACCAAGTCAATCACTGTTGCCGTAGAGCGCAGGGTTAAGCATCCTATCTATGGAAAATTCATGAACCGCACTACCAAGTTCATGGCACACGATGAAAATAATACTGCAGGTATTGGTGATACCGTGAAAATCATGGAAACCAGGCCTTTAAGTAAAAACAAGAAGTGGAGATTGGTAGAAATCATAGAAAAGGCCAAGTAAGATGATACAGCAAGAATCAAGATTAACCGTAGCAGATAACAGCGGAGCCAAAGAAGTTTTGGTTATCCGTGTACTAGGTGGCACAAAAAGAAGATACGCCAGCGTAGGCGATAAGATTGTTGTAAGTGTTAAGTCTGCAATCCCTTCAAGCAATGTGAAGAAGGGCACTGTATCTAAGGCTGTAATTGTAAGAACCAAGAAAGAAGTGAGAAGAAAAGACGGCTCTTACATTCGCTTTGAAGACAACGCAGCTGTATTGCTGAACAACCAGGACGAACCAAGAGGTACCCGTATTTTCGGCCCTGTTGCGCGTGAGTTAAGAGAGAAGCAATTCATGAAGATTGTATCACTGGCACCTGAGGTGCTATAAGTAAAGAAAGCTATGCAAGTTAAGCTACATATTAAAAGAGGCGACACTGTAAAAGTAATTACAGGTAACGATAAAGGTAAGACAGGCAAGGTGCTTGAAATTCTTGCTGATAAAAATCGCGCTGTAGTAGAAGGTGTTAACATGATAACAAAACACCAGAAACCTTCTGCAGGAAACCCTGAAGGTGGAATTAAGAAAACAGAAGGTTCAATTCATATCAGTAACCTAATGCTGGTTGATCCTGCTACAGGACAAACTACCCGCATTGGTAAAAAAATGAATGAAAAAGGCAAGTTACAGAGGTATTCAAAGAAAACAGGAGAATTAATTAAGTGATGGCAACTCCAAGGTTAAAAGAAAAATACGTAAAAGAAGTTGCTCCGGCATTGAAGGAGAAATTTCAGTATAAGTCAGTAATGCAGGTACCCAAGATTGAAAAGATATGTATCAACAAAGGTATGGGTGCAGCAGTGGCTGATAAGAAAATCATCGACACGGGTATTGAAGAGCTTACGATCATCACCGGTCAGAAAGCTGTAGCTACCAAGTCAAAGAAAGCGATTTCTAACTTCAAGTTGAGAGAGAACATGCCTATTGGTGGCAGGGTTACTTTACGCGGAGATAGAATGTATGAGTTCTTAGACAGACTTGTAAACGTAGCATTGCCTCGTGTACGCGACTTCCGTGGTGTAAGTGACAAAGGCTTTGATGGCCGTGGAAACTATACCCTGGGTGTTAAAGAACAGATTATTTTCCCCGAAATCAGTATTGATAAGGTGACAAAGATCAATGGTATGGATATCACCTTTGTAACTACCGCCAGCACTGATGAAGAAAGCTTTGAATTGTTGAAGGCATTAGGTATGCCATTCATTAACAGAAATGCAAACTAATTATGGCTAAACTTTCAATTATTGCAAGAACCAAAAAGAAAGAGAGACTTGTAGCTCAGTACGCAGCCAAGAGAAAGGCTTTAAAAGAAGCCGGTGATTGGGTGGGTCTTGACAAGCTGCCAAGAAATGCTTCACCGGTGCGTCTGCGTAACCGTTGCAAGCTTACCGGCAGACCAAGGGGCTACATCGGAAGATTTGGTGTTTGCAGAAACGTGTTCAGACAAATGGCATCTGATGGCAAAATCCCAGGTGTAACCAAGTCAAGCTGGTAAGAGAATAAGGCTTGGTTTTGCCTTTTGTTTAATGTAAAACTTGAATATCTTTGCAGCCCCGTTTTAAACGGGCTTGCTTTTTTAATAAGAAAATAAAGAAAATGACAGATCCTATTGCAGATTATCTCACAAGATTGAGAAATGCGATCAAAGCGAACCACAAGGTGGTAGAAGTACCGGCTTCTAACTTAAAGAAGGAGCTAACAAAGGTGCTTTTTGATAAGGGTTATATATTGAACTATAAGTTCGATGAGGCTGCTAATGCACAGGGTATCATTAAGATAGCATTGAAGTACAACCCTGAGACCAAGGAGTCTGCTATCACAAACCTGGAGCGTGTAAGCTCTCCTGGTTTGCGTAAATATGCTGATGCTAAGACGCTTCCCAGGGTGAAAAATGGTTTGGGTGTAGCAATACTATCTACATCTAAAGGCTTGATCACCGATAAGGAAGCCAGGTCTTTGAATGTTGGAGGAGAAGTTTTGTGTTACGTGTATTAATAGATTGAACTATGTCACGAATTGGTAAACTACCTATAAATGTTCCTGCGGGAATTACTTTCAGCCACTCTGAAAAGGATCATGTGGTTACTGTAAAAGGCCCTAAAGGTGAGCTTAAGCAAGCTATCGATCCTGATTTTACTATCAAGCAGGAAGATGGCGTAATTACCCTTGAGCGCCCAACTGAGCAGAAAAGACACAAAGCCATGCACGGTTTATACCGCGCATTAATTGCTAACATGATTGAAGGTGTAAGCAATGGTTACAAAGAGCAATTAGAATTAGTGGGTGTAGGTTACAAAGCCAATGCTCAAAACAATGTGCTTGAGCTTAGCTTAGGTTACTCTCACAATATCTTCCTTGCTGTACCACAAGAAGTAAAAGTATCGGCTGTAACTGAAAAAGGTCAGAACCCTACTATTATTCTTGAAGGTATTGATAAGCAATTGGTTGGCCAAATTGCGGCCAAGATTAAATCGCTGCGTAAGGTTGAGCCTTACAAAGGCAAGGGTATACGTTTCACAGGTGAATTCATCCGCAGAAAAGCTGGTAAGGCTGCTGCTAAATAATAATCGATTGTAAAATGAAGAATTTAGAAAGAAGGTTCAGGATTAAAAAAGGTATCCGCAAGAGGATCAACGGTACTCCTGACAGGCCAAGACTTTCAGTTTTCAGAAGTAATAAAGGCATTTACGCTCAGATAATTGACGATTTGAGTGGTACAACCCTGGTGGCTTCATCTTCTGTTGATGTAGGTCAGAAAGGCAAAATAAATGTTGAGGTATCAAAATCTGTAGGCAAGAAAATTGCCGAGAAGGCCAAGTCGAGCGGCATTGAGACGATCGTATTTGACCGTAACGGATACTTGTATCATGGCAATATCAAAGCTTTTGCTGAAGGCGCCAGAGAGGGTGGATTGAAATTCTAAGCATTCATTAACCGAGCATATGACATCTAGTAATATAAGTACAGTAAGGGCGAGTGAGATAGACCTCAAAGAAAGAGTGGTGGCTATCCAGCGTGTAGCCAAAGTGGTAAAAGGTGGT
>DAOLDI010000215.1:0-4732 GCA_035327445.1 Cyclobacteriaceae bacterium
GCCTATACCTGAAATGGTGTTTGAGGCTGTGCCTTTCTTGCATGGTGTTCATCTACCTCTAGTGTTTGTAGGTATTATGACATTCATACTGATCATGAGTAGTGTTACCATGGTACTTGCTGTTGAGGCGGGCCACAGAATGGACAGGAAAGATGTAGAAAAGTGGATGCTTTGGACAATCATCGGTGGTCTAACCTTCTTAGGATGCCAGGCATGGGAGTGGGCACACTTCATACATGGTACAGGCACTCCTACTTTGGTAAGTACTGTTGTTAACGGCAGCGTAGTTACTCAAGAAGTATTAGGCGCCAATCTGCATATAAATCAATATGGACCATCAAGTTTTGCAGCTTTCTTTTTCTTTATTACTGGCTTCCACGGTTTCCACGTATTTAGCGGTGTATTATTGAACTTCCTTATTTATTATAATACAATTACCGGTGTTTATGAACGCAGAGGACATTATGAAATGGTGGAGAAGGTAGGACTTTACTGGCACTTTGTAGACTTGGTTTGGGTATTTGTATTTACATTCTTCTATTTGGTTTAACTTAATTTCTTAATCGCATATATGGCACACGTTGAAGAAAATACAAGCAACATAACGGTACTACCTCCTGATAAAGCCAAAATCAAAAAGCTTTGGACAGTTGCCGGCATACTTGGTTTGGTAACAGCTCTTGAATTTCTTGTTGCGTTTACCATCCCGCACGAATATGGTACACTAAGGGTTTGGATATTCATTTTGATGACCATTGTGAAAGCTGCCTATATAGTCGGAGAATTTATGCACCTTAAATATGAGGCCAAGGTTTTACTATGGTCTATTTTAATTCCAATGGTATTTGTTGTTTGGATGCTTGTTGCCTTTGTTTATGAAGGTGCAGCTATCTTTGACCTCAGATACTAATTTAAATTTTTAATTATTGAAAAGGCTAAAGTGTTTACTTTAGCCTTTTTTTATAAAATCACTTGCTGAAGAACTTATTGTTTAAATTCTTGTTCTGATTTTGATGAATGCACCACTAAAGACCTTAGCTACCCTCATTGTATTAGGCCTGCCAATAGGAGTAGTTTTTTTTCTTAAAATATTTGGTTCAAATCAATATGACTTGCCGGTATTTCATCAGGATGGACCTGATTGGGAACTAACATACTGTGAACAATTTGAAGGCGCTCATATTGTAGATATTAATCATATCTCTGGTAGTTCAGTATTAACTTCAATTAAAAAGAAGCTAATCATAATTGGAGATTATAATGAAGAAAATGCTGCACTTATTCCATATCTCAACAGGTTAGATGGTGTTTTTGACTTGACTTCCGTTGAATTGATTTTGCTTAGTGCTAACAATAACTTCCATCCTGATTTATCAGAGCGTATTCAGAAGTTGATGATGACTGATGAAGAGATTTTACAATTTAACTCTTGCCTGTTATTAAAAAGAGTTGCTGGTGAATTTGTGCTGATTGATGAGCAGGGAAGAATCAGAGGTTACTATGAGTTGAACAAGGAAGAAGAGTTAGAGCGTTTAATGGTTGAAGTAAAGGTACTTTTATATGAGTAATACTGAGAATATTTCAATTGAAACCAAATACAAGAAGCTTATTATTTTAATTTCAATTGTGGTGCCTGTTGTAGTGGCAATATTATTTGGAGTAAAAATAGAAGGTTATAATTTTAGTTTTTTACCACCCATATATGCCAGTATAAATGGCTTAACTGCCATACTATTAGTAACAGCAGTTATTGCCATTAAAAATAGAAACCAAAAGTTGCACGAAATTTTGATTAAGACATGCCTTGCGCTGTCTATTTCTTTTCTGGTTATGTATGTCGTGTATCATATGACATCAACATCAACCAGTTTTGGAGGAGAGGGTTGGATAAGACTAGTGTATTTCTTCATACTCATCAGCCATATTTTACTTTCTGTAATTATTATACCTTTTGTGCTGTTTACGTATGTAAGGGCTATTTCTGGTAACTTTGCTAAACATAGGGCCCTCGCCAGGTATACCTTTCCTTTGTGGCTATATGTGGCGGTAACGGGTGTTATTGTATATTTAATGATTAGTCCCTATTACGCTTAAGATGAGAAGTTTATTCAGGTTAATAGCAGGTTTATTCCTATTCTTCGTGGCAAGTGTTGATGTAAGCGCCCAATGTGCCATGTGCAGGGCTACATTGGAAAATAATATCAGCAATGGCTCGGCAGGAATCGCGGCAGGAATAAATACGGGTATTTTGTACCTGTTTTTTACACCATACCTGCTGGCTGGTATAATAGCCTTTTTCTGGTACAGGGCGAGTAAGAAGAACGCTGAACTGAATTTATCCAGACGCAAATTCAGCGCCTAAATCTCTTCTTATTTTTGGCCGTGCTGGTCTGAATATTGTTGCTTATTTTTAAGTTCTGACAATATTATTTTGAAGCCGATACTCGCCATACTCTTAAGCATACTTTTATTTGCCTTAGTTCATTTTCTGCTACCATTACAAGTTAGCAAAACTGCAAGTGATATACAGCTTTCAATTGAAGGCAGAATTAATCATGTATTAAGTAGTTTGGACGAAGGGATTTCAAATGCTACCATAACCTGGCAAAACTTTGATGAAGCGCTGCTTGACAAAGGTGTTAATCTGATCAGAATTGATAGGGGAGTAATTTCTGATTGGAAACATGAAGTATTTGTGCCCGATGTACAAATGTTAGGCTCAACTGATAAGTGGACATATTTTAAAAATCCTTCTTTTCATTATTTATCAAAGATATACGCCAAAGATGATAAGGAAGTATATGCCATAATTGTATGGCTCAGAAAAGAGTATAAAGTCAATAACAGGTATTTAAATAATCATTTAAATAAAGAGCTGTTTAAACATCCGGTACAATTGTCAGAACCTGGATCAGTTTATCAAACCATCTATTATAATGCTAATCCCATATTTGGTATTCAGATATCCGGTTCAGTGCTTCCGCTTAAAGTAAACCTGCAAGGTCTTATTGCATTTGTATTCGCAACTATATTTTTCCTGATCTCCTTATGCCTGTTTTATACTTCAGATCACTTACACAATTCATTCTATAAATTACTTGTTCCACTTATTGGTTTACTTGTACTTAGAGTAGTTTTGTTATCTTTTGCATTTCCTGCTATCCTACTCAATCATCCTGTGGCTGATCCTGCTTACTTCGCTTCTTCATGGCTCAGCCCTTCTATCATTGATCTGTTCATCAGCCTTCTGTTTCTTTTTTTTATGCTGCTTTTACTTTTTCCACAATTCAAAAATGCAGCTTTCTTAAAAAGTCTAAAGAGCTTACCTTTTGTCGGACAGTTAGGTATTAAGGTTGTATTTTATTTAGTCTTGTTTTTTGCTGGTTTATTTGTTTGGGTAAATTTTCAAACTATTTATCATAACTCATCAATTAGTTTTGATATTACAAACAGCATTCAATTCGACTGGTTAAGGGTATTGGCATTTGCGAGTATTATCCTGGCAGTTGCTGTTTTCTTTATTCTAAGCCATATAATTATTCAGCTAAGCAGATTGTTGGTAAAAGCAGCTTTGCCTGATTTACTATCCATACTAATAGCATCTTTCATATTTGTAGCATTTAACTTATACCATAAGCAGTATATTTTATTTCCCTTCTTAATTACACTTATATATTTTTCAGTTGTATATGGACTTAGCCTAAATAGGCATCTCAATAAAATCACCTTCAACTCTTTTTTATACTTTTTTAGTATTATCATTTTTGCTTCATTAATTGGAGCTTACGCAATTGCACATTTTGAGCGTGAAGATGAAACTGAATTGCAACGAAGGTTTGCCAATGAGTTTTTATTAGACAGAGATGAACTTGCTGAATTTTTACTGAATGAAGCAAGATATAAAATAGCAGCTGATCTTTTCATACAGACCAGAATTGCAAGCCCCTTTCTAAGTAAAGAGTCTATCCGGCAAAAAATTAAGCAAGTACATTTAAGTAAATACTTCGATAAGTATAATGCTGATGTATACCTCTTTAATGCAAATGGCGTTTCTTTTGATCAATCCGCTGCAGAAAGTTTGGATCAGTTAATGAATAGAACTAAGCCGCTGAGTCAAACAACCTTGTTTGATCATATATATTTTATTTCAGAGCCTGATCGGGATGTATTTAAGCGATACATTGCCCTTATACCTGTTGAGCGATCTAATGTACTTGTTGGTTATATTTTAATTAACCTCACTTTAAAACGCGTGATTCCTGATAACGTATATCCTGAGTTGCTGGTAGATACCAGATTTTTGCAGCCCTATCGGGATCGGAATTTTAGCTATGCTTTGTGGGCTGATGATAAGATTATATACACTTCGGGCCAATTCAATTATACTACTTCGAATGTTAGTGAGATAATCGGATCGGAATTGCCTTCGAAAATGTCCATTCAGTTAGATGAGTATTTGCATGCTGTTGTCCATGATCAGGAGGGACGAATAGCCATTGTTTCTTCCAGGTGGAATCCCTTTGCTAAGGGTTTAGCCAATTTTTCATTTATGTTTTTGTCTTATTTGGGTTTATTACTGTTGCTTATCATAACACTCGGCATTTATTCAGCGGTATCAGGAACCAAATTAAATTATGCAGCGCGTATACAGCTTTACCTGAATATGGCATTCTTTCTTCCGCTTATCATCATGAGTATTACAGTAATGAGCTTGATGAGTGGATCTTTTAGC
>DAOLDI010000216.1:0-4624 GCA_035327445.1 Cyclobacteriaceae bacterium
ACTGGGCAAGTTTGGTATTTGGATTTTAACCAAACTCTGCGAGTAGTCGTAGACTCTCGCAGCAGTTTTTAAGATTAACTATGCCAAACCCTACGAGAGGTCGAATACCCTCACAGAGCTTGTTAATGATTGTTTAAAGAATATGGAAAATAAGATTCACTCAGACAAAGCACCCGAGCCGGTTGGTTTATACCCGCACGCACGCAAGGTAGGTAATTTGCTTTTTCTCTCCGGTGTTGGCCCGCGCAAACGCGGCAGCAAAGAAATTCCCGGAGTAACATTAGATGCATCGGGCAACATCATCAGTTATGATATAGAGGCGCAATGCCATTCAGTTTTTGAAAATGTGCGCTTAGTGTTAGAAGCATCTGGGGCAAAATGGGAAGACCTGGTGGATGTTACTGTTTTTCTCACCAATATGAAGGCCGACTTTGCTACTTACAATAAAATCTATGCGGAGTATTTCAAAGACAATCAGCCTTGCCGCACAACGGTTGAGGTGAATGCTTTACCTACACCCATTGCTATTGAATTAAAATGCATAGCCGCCTTGAAGTAATATGTACTTTCAATATCCACTCGAATTAATCGGTACTTTCTTCTTTGCCATTTCCGGTGCCCTGGCCATGCAAGACAAAGAGCACGACTGGTTTGGTGCAGCCTTCACAGGATTTGTTACCGCCATTGGCGGAGGAACCATACGCGATATCATGCTGGGTAGTTACCCCCTGGTTTGGATTGGCGACATTTATTTTCTCTATGCTGTACTTACAGGTGTGGTGTTTGCCATTTTCTTTTATCGCGTGTTCATCAAATTGAGAAGAACATTTTTATTGTTTGATACCTTGGGCATTTCATTCTTCACGATACTGGGTGTGGAAAAAGCCATTGCGTTAGGGGTGCGTCCTGAGATAGCGGCCATCATGGGTATGTTTACGGCTGTAATGGGCGGTGTAATTCGCGATACACTTACCAATGAAATCCCTGTAATATTTCGAAAAGAAATATATGCAACTGCCTGTTTATTGGGTGCAATAGTTTATCTGGTATTAGATATTCACACAGCACTTGAGCGCAATTACAATTTATTGATTTCCATAGCGGTAATTATTTGCATTCGCTTGCTTGCTGTGAAATTCAAGCTCACTTTACCTGGATTAAGGAAAGGGTAATATTGAACTTTTCTTATTGTGAATGTCTGTATCTAAGTCTATATATCATCGTATTTGCGAGGAACGTAAAAATTCATTCAGACACAAAAAATAAATTGTGACGAAGCAATCTTTTAGTGAAAAATGCTTCTTCAAGAGATTTAATTAAGTCGCTCGCAAAGACGTTCGGTTGTTATTTTAGGACTTGAAGTGGAAACTTACATTTCTTATTAATACATCCACTTTGCATCATTTTCCATTACATCTTTCAAACGGTGTTTGGCAATTTTTTGAATAAGTCCTTTAGGCAGAGGCTTGTTGTAGGGAAATTGTACACTGTCTTTGCCTGTTGTAAACTTTTGCAGCTCTTCCCTGAAGGGCTCCAGTGCCGGACCTGTTGGTACAAAATTTAAATGTGATTTAAAGGCTGCATAAGCAAAGAGAATTCTTTTTTCTTCAAAAACAGGTTGGCCCCACTTTAAAATCTCCCTGGCAGCGGGTGCAACTTTTTTCAAAATAGAACGAATTTCTTTCAGCTTTTCAAGTGCGTGTTCAGGTGCTGCATTTATGTATTCATCTATATTGCTTGGCTTTTTCTTTTTCATAAGATTTTGTTCTTATTTTTTGGATATTTTACTTTTCAGTAGCGTTGCATACTGCATTAATCACAGCAAGAAATCATCGCAGCCTTTCCAGCACACCTTTGCGCTTTACAATGTTTTTATAATCCCATTGAATTTTTTCCGACTTCTTTAGCCAGCGCTTTAAATCGCTTAAAATGATTTCAGATTTATCGTTATAAAAAACCGAAGCATCCTTGAATTTCCCTCCAATTACATTTAGCCCCTCTTCTTCAAAGCTTGCTCCGCTCCAGAACATCAGGCGTATGCCCTTCTTTTGTTTGCTGTAACCCACAATAGGGTTTCCATCAATAAACCAAACCGGATGCCTGTGCCAAATTTTGTTTTCAGCAGCAGAAAGATTTACAGTGATTTCTTTCGCCAGCAACTGGCATATAGCTTTGTCTTTATCAGCCTGTGCTTTATTGTAAGCGATTATGTCTTTGTGGATACTTGCTTTTGGTGTGCCTTCTTTTTCCATGTCAAACTTTTTGAAATAAAATTAGCGATTAGAATTTTTAGAATGATGCATTGTGCTCAAAGACTTTGAAGAAAATTGATTGAGACATGATGTTATAACTGTGTTAGATGCATTTATTAGCGTTTTAATGTTTACTGAAGTGTCGGTTTATTTCCAGTTTATACTATTTTTGATAATGATGATTTTGGTAGTAGACGATGACCCCTCTTTTAATCAGTTGCTGAGCAACTATCTTAAGCGTGAGGGCTTTGAAGTGATTTCTGTACATAGCTCAAATAGTGCACTAGAAGTTGTAAGCAAACAGAAAATTGATTTGCTTTTGTCTGATTACAGACTACCGGATATGGATGGGCTTGCATTGATTGCTAAAATCAAAAATGAATACCCCGGATTGCCAGTTATCTTAATTACCAATTATGCTGATATCAGGTTGGCCGTGAACTCAATTAAACTTGGTGCATTTGAATTTGTGAGTAAGCCGGTTATTCCAGACGAACTTTTAAAGGTTGTTAATTTAGCCTTATCCAGGCAAGCCCAGCAACAATCTTCAGAAAAAAGTAATAAGCATAAACAGTCACCTGATTATATTATTGGTAAAGATGAACAGGCTGCACAAGTATGGAAGCACCTTTCAATTGTTGGACCAACTAAAATGAATGTGTTGATTGTTGGTGAGAGCGGAACAGGAAAGGAGTATGTTGCACGTAACATTCACGCACTAAGCCGCAGAGCAGAAATGCCTTTTGTTGCAGTAGATTGTGGTGCATTACCGGTTGAACTTGCAGCGAGCGAACTTTTCGGACATGTTAAAGGAGCTTTTACCGGTGCAATTACAGATAAGAGAGGACTTTTTGAAGAAGCCAATAAGGGAACTTTATTTTTAGATGAGGTTGGTAATTTGCCTTATGAAGTACAGGTACTCTTACTTAGGGCAATACAAGAAGGTGTTATAAAAAGGGTAGGATCCAATAAAGAAATTAAAGTAGATGTAAGAATTGTTGCAGCTACAAACGATTTTTTAAAAAGAGGTATCGAGAATAATACTTTCAGAAACGATTTGTTTCACAGGCTTAATGAGTTTGAACTTAGTCTTCCTCCTTTAAGAAATCGGTTGGAAGATTTAGATGAGTTCAGCGATTTTTTTGTTCAACAGGCCTGCGAAGAATTTGATAAGCCATTGGTTAAGGTTCATGAGGAGGTTAGACAAATTTTCAGAAACTATTCATGGCCGGGCAATCTCAGGGAATTAAAAAACATTATTAGAAGGGCGGTTTTACTTTGCACCGGTACTGAAATTACACCTGATGTTCTGCCAATGGGGTTAAAAGATATTACTGATGAACAACCATTCCAGCCTGGTAAGGAAATAGAAGGTAATGGTTCAGTATCATTAAACATTAAAGACAAAAGCAAAGAGAATGAAAAGAAGATGATTATTGATGCGTTGAAAATTCACAAGTACAATAAATCAAAAGCTGCTGAAGCATTGAATATTGACCGCTCAACGCTTTACAAGAAAATTAAAGACTATAACATAGAAATATAAAAAATCTCCTCTTTGTATCTATAACAAAGAGGAGATGCTCCCTAAATAATTAGTGTTTGTATTAAGCCCTCTCTGCCAAACCACGCGTTAACCAACCTCTTCTGCTGGCAGTTGCAATTGCATAGGGTGTAATCCAAAACAGGGCAAATGCATAAAAGATACTGTATGAGTATGCCCAGAGCGATTCTACAGGATTATATTTTCTTGCGTAGAAATATGCCGGAATACTGGAGAACACCAGGATACTTAAAAGCATGGCAGTGAGAAAGAAAACCGGATGCATCAGCATAAAAACTATCATCAGCAAAGTAAGCGGATAGGCAGTCAGCACTCTTAACCATTGATTTATTAGTAAAATTCTCGGGCCGATAGTTGAGCCTTCGCGAAATTTCGTGAAAGCAAATTGGCTCATCTTGATGTTTTCCCTAACGTTGCTTCTTTCCCACCTGATAAACATTTTGTATAAATTCTTATACCGTTCAGGCAGGTTGGTGTACACATGAGCATTGCGCTGAAACAACACATGATAACCTTGTTTTAATATCATATTGGTCATGGCGCGGTCTTCACCAATATCGGTGACTTTCCCCATGAATGTTTGATTAATCCATTGTGGCAGGCAGGTAAGCACAGCCTTTCTGCGGTAAGCTGCCAAGGCACCCGGTGTACAAAGCACTGAACCTAAAACACTTTGTGCCGACCTGATAAATTCAAAGCTAAATGCAAAGCTCACATTCAGCATTTTTGGAATTGCAGCATTTTTTTTGTTTAGCACTCACATTTCCGGCAACAGCACCACATTTCTCATCGAGCACAAAGGGACTTA
>DAOLDI010000217.1:0-4613 GCA_035327445.1 Cyclobacteriaceae bacterium
CCTTATTTGCTGCGCATAGAAGATACTCAGATGTTTTGGATCTGATCCCAGGCACATCCATTGTCCATCAGGCACAAATTGCTGATGGTAGATGTTTCTGAAACTTAAAAATCGTTTGTAATCAAATTCATGCGGGTTGGCCGGACCTGATAATGGCTGTGGTGTACCCTGAATAAGCAATATATCTCCATATTGAATTGCTGCGCTTGCAGCTGAATGTGATACATATAATAAAACTTTTCCACTGGCCGCTTGCCATTGGCCCTGGGTCTTAATCCGCAAAATCTCTCCTTCTATTTTATATGATTTTGCTTTTTCTTCGGGCGCCAGGCTTACATGCAGTTGATAAGCTTCAATCCTTTCATTAAAGTGACCGATATGATCCTGTTCATTTTTTACATTATGAAAAAATAAACAGAGATAACCTGTAAAAAAAGCAAAGAGCATTACAAGTGCATAACCATAAGCCTGCAATAACTTTGGCTTAGTAAGACGAAGGATCAGAAATAAAACAATCGAAAACAGCAAAAAGCATATCGCCCATTGAAAGGCAATTCGCTCATCGGTATAAATGGCGCAGAGTATACCAATAATAAAAAACAGGCTGAACCTGAGTATCGCAAAAGGTGCCCAACTAAACATACAGTAAGTTAAGCCCTCTGAAGTTAAGAGTCAATTACCCGGGCTGATTGCGCTCTTCTTTGTCGTAGGCAGTAATGATATCGCGTACCAGTTTATGCCTGATCACGTCCTTATCGGTAAGTTCAACAAAATCTATACCCTTAACTCCTTTTAAAATACGCATGGCTTCTTTAAGGCCAGAGCGCTGCTTGTTGGGCAAGTCAATTTGCGAAACATCACCTGTAATTATCATTTTCGAATCAGGGCCCATGCGGGTAAGGAACATCTTCATTTGCATGGGGGTGGTATTTTGTCCTTCATCCAATAAAATAAAAGCATTATTCAATGTGCGGCCGCGCATATAAGCCAGGGGAGCAATTTCAATGATCTCGCGCTCCATGTAATACTTCAGTTTTTCAAAAGGAAGAATATCATTCAAGGCATCGTATATGGGACGCAGGTAGGGATCAATCTTTTCCTTGAGATCGCCCGGTAAAAAGCCCAGGTTTTCGCCTGCTTCAACCGCAGGACGCGTAATAACAATTTTTTTTACTTGTTTATTCTTAAGTGCCCTTACCGCCATGGCAACTGAAATAAAGGTTTTACCCGTACCTGCAGGACCAACAGCAAAAACCAAATCGTTTTCCTGTACTGCTTTCACCAGCTTTTCCTGGTTCGGACCTTTGGGTTTTAAGGGCATGCCTTTGTGTGCAAAAAGTACAACACCCTGGCTGGATTCATCTGTTTGCATAAGAATTTGCTCCTGGGTGATATAGTCTTTCACGTTCTCTTGCGTTACCCTGCCAAAACGATGATAATGCGCCAATAAGGCATCCAGAACATCATTGATCTGCACAATCTCATCGGTACTGCCAATAATACGAATCTCATTGCCACGAGAAATAATGCGACTTTTTGGAAATGCGTGTGCCAGTGTATCTATGTTGCGGTTTTCAATTCCCAGAAAATCTGGAAGCGAGATATTGTCGAGTGTTACTACCTTTTCTATCAAAGAATTATGTTTTAAGAATATAAAATGGGTTAAAAGTATTTACTTTGATATCGTAAAAATAATTTTTTAGTCTGTGCTTCACAAAACACGGCAAGTTAATTAACAGTTCAGTCATTTTTCTCCTGCTGTAAACTATGGCCATTATTACGCTTTTGACGGATTCAGGTGAAGCCGACCACTATGTGGCAGCCATCAAAGCGAAAATACTTACTATCAATCCCGGCATTAAAATCATTGACATCAGCCATAAAATTCCAGCCTGTGATATTGGTCAGGGTGCATTTGTTTTAAGATCTGTTTTCAGAGATTTCCCTAAAGGAACTGTGCACCTGGTGGGTATACATGCAACAGGACAAAAAGATGATGCCTGCATCGCCACCCAAATAGAAGACCATTATTTTGTTGGTGCTGATACGGATTTTTTGGACTCATCAGCGAGAAGCCGGTGCAGGGTGTAGTTGATATCAACAGCCTAAATCCGCGCCAAAGCACCTTTCCTGAAAAAGATATTCTGGCGCCAGCTGCAGCCAAATTAGCTGCAGGCATGAAATTATCAGACTTAGGAAAAGCCTTACCTGCTTTTAAACGCATGACCGACCGCCATGTGCGTGCTACCAAAAAGCAAATATCGGGGCATGTGATCAGGGTAGATAGTTTTGGTAATCTTATTACTAATATTCCAAAGGAGGCCTTTGAAATGCTAAGCAAAGACAGAACCTATACTTTGCAATTGAATAAGGAGATTTTCAAGCGCTTATATGATAACTACCACCAGGTTGAACCGGGTGAAGCCTTGATTTTATTTAATAGTTTGGGATTGCTGGAGATTGCCGTGAACATGGGCCATGCGGCCGACTTGTTTGGCGCTGGATACGACAGCGCGGTGATTATTAATTTTGATGAATAAATATTTGAACCAATGCTGATCAGAATAGTCAAAATGCATTTTACAGAAGCTGGGGTTGAAGAGTTTCTGCAGATTTTTAAAGAGAACCAGCAAGCCATCCGAAACTTTCCGGGTTGCAGCCACCTGGAATTGTTGAAAGATGCCGATGACCCCAGCTCATTTACAACCCTGAGTTATTGGGAACACTCAGATCATCTGGAGGCCTACCGCAAATCAGAATTGTTTGGTAAAGTATGGGGACAAGTAAAGACCTTGTTTTCGCAAAGAAGCATCGCCTTTTCCCTGGAGAAATATATAGAAGTGTAATTGGGAAAAAATTAAAATTAGGGCATATTTGCAGCCCAATCAACTTAAGCCAAAGTGGCGGAATTGGTAGATCCTGATGATATTATCAGGACAGGCGCGCACGACTCAGCATCGTGCAAATGATAAATAAGTACCAGAAGCCAAAGTGGCGGAATTGGTAGACGCGCACGACTCAAAATCGTGTTCCTTCGGGAGTGAGGGTTCGATTCCCTCCTTTGGTACATCAAAGAGCTTTCAATTCACTGAAAGCTCTTTTTATTTTCTAATAAACAATGACTAGTCCAAAGTCTCTTTCAGCCATTTGAAAAATTCGCGCTGCCATACCTGTGCGTTTTGTGCGCTTAATACCCAGTGGTTTTCAGTTGGCAGATACACCAACCTGCTTTTTATGCCCAGCAACTGTGCTGCGGTGAATGCTTCAAAAGCCTGCCCATCGGGTACACGGTAATCGCGACCTCCCTGGAAAATTAAAATTGGTGTATCCCATTTCGCCACCAGGTTGCTCGGGTCAAATTTGCTGTAAGATCTTTGTGCAGCGGCATTGCTTGTATCCCAGTAAGGTCCTCCATAATCCCAGTCCACAAAAAATAATTCTTCTGTTGTACCGTACATACTCCTGAGATTGAAAATACCATCATGCGAAATAAAGGTTTTGAAACGCTTGTTGTGAATGCCCGCCAAATAAAAAACAGAATAGCCGCCATAGCTGGCGCCAATACATCCTAATCGTTCTTTATCTACATAACTTTCTTTAGCCACATCATCAATAGCAGCCAGGTAATCATCCATTACTTGTCCGCCATGGTCTTTGCTGATTTGCTCATTCCACTCCACACCATGTCCGGGCATACCTCTGCGGTTAGGTGCCACAATGATATAGCCATTGGCTGCCATCAACTGGAAATTCCAACGGAAAGAATAAAACTGTGTGAGCGCAGATTGCGGTCCACCCTGACAATACAAAAGGGTTGGATACTTTTTAGATGGGTCAAAATCCGGAGGGAAGATGACATACACCAGCATCTTCTTGCCATCGGTAGTATTTACCCAGCGCTTTTCAATTTTACTTTTATTAAGCTTAGTGTAAACTGCATCGTTCACGAAAGTGACTTGCCTCATCTGACCTGTCTTTAAATCCACCGTATAAATTTCAGCGGCATGATTCATATCTGTACGTGTTACCACCAGGGTATTGCCCACCTGACCGGCCATGCCGGTGATATCAAAATCGCCTTTGGTTATTTGCTTTACAACAGGTTGCTTCTTGCTCAGTCCGGGATAATCAACTTCAAACAATTGTATGGTACCTTCAACTGCAGCAGTGAAATATATTTTCTTTCCATCCAGTGCCCACTTAAAATGATTCACCGTTCCATCCCAGTTTGCAGTTAAGTTGAGTGTAAGAGAACCACTGCGCACGAAGATGTCGTTCTTATCCGATTCATAGCCATCCCGTTTCATGCTGAGCCAGGCCAGCTCGCCTTTGGGCGAAAATGCAGGCTCAGTATCATAACCCATCATGCCTTCGGTGAGATTGCTAGTTACTCCTGTAGCAAGATCATATTCATACAAATCTGTATTGGTGCTCACTGCGTAAGCAGTTCCAAATTTTTTCTTTGTTACATAAATAATTTTTTTGCTGTCGGGAGACCAGAGATAATCTTCATCACCGCCAAAAGGTTTCTGCGGACAATCATAAGGTTCATTGGGCATAATGTCTTTGCCCTCTCCCCTAACTCCGTTTACAATGGGATGCACAAACAAATG
>DAOLDI010000218.1:0-4597 GCA_035327445.1 Cyclobacteriaceae bacterium
AAGAGAGTACAGGACTTACAAAGCACAGGGATGAAAGAAAATATAAAACTCATTTGCTTTTACGGGCCAGAAAGTACAGGTAAAACAACTATGGCCATTGAGCTGGCTAAACTTTATCAGACCGAATGGGTGCCAGAAGTAGCCAGAGAGTTTATTAATACCAATGATTTTACTGCTGATGATATTGTTAAAATTGGATATGCACAAACGCAGAGAATTTTGGATGAATCGAAAGTAGCGAACAAAATTCTTTTCTGCGATTCTGATTTAATTACTACACAAATTTATTCGAACCATTATTTAGGTGTTGTTCCGGAAATTTTATACCAACTGGAGAAGCAAGTGCATTACGATTTATATTTCTTATTTGATATTGATACCGAATGGGTGGCCGATGGTTTGCGCGATTTAGGCCACATGCGAAAGGAGATGTATGAAATTTTTAAAAACGAATTAGAGAAAAGAAATATTCCTTACATCAAGGTGCAGGGAGATTGGGAGGAGAGAAAGCAAATAATTAAACATGCGATTAATTTACTTATTGATAAATAAGTACAATCGAACTAAATTTTGGGTAAATTGGTATGGATATAAAAGAATAGTCATGAGAAAGTATCTTGTCATATACGAAAAGAGTAAGGATGGATATAGTGCTTATGTTCCTGATTTGCCGGGATGTACAACTGCAGGAGATAGCAAGAAAGAAGTTGAAGAAAATATTATTGAAGCGATAAAGCTTCATTTGGAAGTAATGCGCGAAGAAGGGTTGGAAATACCAGAATCTACTTCAGAATCAGAAATGGTTATACTCGCCTGATTAATAATGAAGTATAAGGACCTTGTAAAGCAGATTGAAGAAGATGGCTGGTTTCAGGTACGACAAAAAGGTAGCCATCGCGCGTATAAACATAACCTTAAAAAGGGAATCGTAACTATTGCTTATCATCGTATGTCAGATGAAGTCCCAAGAGGAACTCTTAACAGCATTTTAAAACAAGCGGGTCTAAAATAAATGGCTAAGAGATAAAATTGATTGCTTTCCAATTCTTCACAATCACAATCAAGCCCAACAAAGCAATGCCTGAACTCAACAATGCCTCAGGAGTTTTTCCGTATAAAATATAACCTACACTAAACAAGGCGCCATACACCAGCATGCAGCCGGCAAGCATCATCACTATTTCCAATCCGGTTTGACCTTTTTCTATTTCGACATTGGGATGCTTACTTAATACTTTTTTCCAACCCCAGGCTGCGGGTTTAATTTTTTGATAGAAGCTAATCAGTATAGCTTCATCTTCAGGTTTGGTAAGTAAGGTTACGGTGAGCCAGGTCAAAGTGGTTATGCCTATGCCAAGCACCAGGCTGATTTCATCGGGCAGTGCTTCAAAAAATTTGGGGTGAATGATTTGCAGATAAATCGCCAGCAAAAAAGACATGCCCATGCCGGTAAGCTCCGTCCAGGCATTGATGCGCCACCCGAACCAACGCAGAATAAAGATCAATCCTGTGCCTGCACCAATTTGCAATAAAATCTGAAATGCTTGCAGTGCATTACTCAATGTAAGCGCAAACAAGGCAGAGATAATCATCAATATCACCGTAGATATCCTGCCTACATTTACCAAAGCTTTATCGCTTGCATCGGGTTTGATAAATCTTTTGTAGAAATCATTCACCACATAAGATGAGCCCCAGTTAAGATGCGTAGAAATGGTCGACATATAGGCAGCCACCAAAGAGGCAATCACCACACCCAATAAACCAGCTGGCAAGAAACTCAGCATGGCAGGGTAGGCCAAATCATCATTGATGGTTGATGAGTCGATGTGCGGAAAAGCAGTTTGCAAAGCATCCAGATTAGGAAAGATAATGAGTGAGGCTAAAGCAATGATTATCCAGGGCCAGGGGCGCAAGGCATAATGCGCAATGTTAAAAAGCAGTGTAGCAGTTAAAGCATTCTTCTCATCTTTTGCAGAGAGCATGCGTTGCGCAATGTATCCGCCACCACCAGGTTCTGCTCCAGGATACCAAACACTCCACCATTGTATGGCCAAAGGGATTACCAGCAAACCAAGCAATGCCCGGCTGTCGTTGAAGTCGGGGAGAAGTGAAAGTTTGTCGCTTACATTTACATGCGTAAACAAATTATTTAAACTGCCTACTTCAGGTTTTTGTATAATCACATAAGCCGCGGCAACGGAACCAATCATGGCAATGATGAATTGAAAAAAATCGGTGATGAGTACACTGCGCAATCCGCCTAATGAACTATAGGCTACCGTAACAACAGAAGCAATCAAGAGTGTTTGCACCGGACTTAGGCCCAACAACACTGCGCCTATTTTAATGGCGGCCAAAGAAACCGAGGCCATAATCATGATATTAAAAAACACACCCAAGTAAATGGCGCGAAAGCCCCGCAGAAAGGCTGCCTTTTTTCCGCCATAGCGCAGTTCATAAAATTCAAGGTCGGTACCCACGCCAGACCTTCTCCATAACCTTGCATAAACAAAAACGGTGAGCATACCTGTGAGCAAGAAAGCCCACCAGGCCCAGTTACCTGCAATGCCATTTTTCCTTACGATGTCGGTAACAAGATTAGGCGTATCGGCAGAAAAAGTTGTGGCCACCATTGACACACCCAATAGCCACCAGGGCATGTTGCGACCGGAAAGAAAAAATTCTTCAGGATTTTTTCCAGCTCGCTTGCTGGTGAGAAATCCAATCAGTAACCAGACAATAAAAAAACTTGCAATAATAATCCAGTCGGTGCTGCTCAGGTTCATATTTGTTACAGATGAAGTTTGAAGGTGAACATTTTTTACTTAATTGCCAATAATGAATGCTGCCAACTATATAAATGTACTAGCTGCTTTTGGCTTGGATGCCAGAAAGTTTATCATCAAACCCAGCGGCAGCGGACATATCCATCAGACTTTTTTATGCGCAGGTACTGAAAGCTATATCCTGCAAAAGCTCAACACCAAAGTATTTAGCAGACCAGAACAGTTGATGCAAAATATTTTGCAGGCAGCCGATTGCATTTTAAAAAATGATAATGCTTATCCCTTTTCCATGCCATTGAAAAATATGTCTGGCGATTATTTATTTGTAGATGAGGGGCAAAATACCTGGAGATTGTTTAAAGCCTTTGAAGGAGCCATTACCATTGATGAAGTAAAAACAACTGCGCAGGCATACAGCGCGGCCAAGGCTTTCGGAAAATTTGCAGCTTTACTTTGGGATGCAAAACCTGAAAACTTTCATGAAGTTATTCCCGGATTTCATAACCTGGCCTTGCGCTACAAGCAATTTGAGCAGGCGCTTGATAACACTTCAGAAGAGCGAAAACAACAAGCCAAAGAAATTATTGGCCAGACAAAGCATTTTTATCCTTTGGTGGAAGTATACAATGCATGGATAAACTCAGGTAAACTGCAGGTGCACATTATGCATAACGATACCAAAATCAACAATGTATTATTCAATGCAGCCGGAGAAGCTTTTAGTGTAATTGATTTAGACACCCTCATGCCCGGCTATTTCATTTATGATTTGGGCGATATGGTGCGCACTTTTGTGAGTCCGGTAAGTGAAGAAGGACAGGATTTAAGTAAGGTCATTTTCCGAAAAGAAATTTATGATGCCTTGTTGGAAGGTTATCTTAGTGAGATGCAGGAAGTGCTGACCGCAGATGAGCAAGCGGCTATACCTTTTGCGGGTAAAATGATGTCCTATATCATGGCTCTGCGATTCTTAGCGGATTATTTGAATGGAGATATCTATTACCCGGTAAAATATGAAGGGCATAATCTGATGCGTGCAAAGAATCAATTGCATTTGTTGAGTTTATTGCCTGAGTAAGCCCTAGCTCGCCCTCGTTTGTAACGAGGGCGGAGGTACACTGCGATTGTATCGCACAAAAAGAAATTTCTGTCTAAATTGTTTTACCGTAGCTCGTCCTTGTTTATAGCGAGGGCGGAGGTACACTGCGATTGTATCGCACAAAAAGAAATTTTTGTCTAAATTGTTTTACCGTAGCTCGTCCTTGTTTATAGCGAGGGCGGAGGTGTACAGAGATTGTATCGCACAAATAAGAATTTCTGCTTAGATTGATTTATGTCAGGAGATAAATATAAAATAACTGATCAGCATGCACGCTACTTTCTTACCCTCACAGTAATACATTGGCTTGATGTATTTACCCGAAGTGAGTATAAAGACATCATTGTAAATTCGCTTGATTATTGCATAGCAAACAAAGGATTGAATATTTATGCCTGGGTCATTATGTCAAATCATGTTCATATGGTTGCTGGGTGTAAAGCACCAAATAGAATGTCTGACTTCCTTCGTGATTTTAAAAAATATACTTCAAAGAGAATAGTGGAAGCTATCGAAGAGAATAATGAAAGCAGGAGGGACTGGTTATTAGATAAATTTTCATTCGAAGTCAGGAGAAGCGGCAGGGCTACTGATTATAAACTATGGATGGATGGCAATCATGCTGTTGATTTGGATAATAATGCTATTGATATGATGGAAAAGATAGATTATATCCACGAAAATCCGGTTAGGGCGCGTATTGTGGCCA
>DAOLDI010000219.1:0-4554 GCA_035327445.1 Cyclobacteriaceae bacterium
AATGTTACGTTTGATTATTCGACACTAGATAGGGTGAAATTGTTGGAATCTTGATTATAAATCTTTTGCTTTGGTAAGTTGCTTTAAAAGTAACAATGCCTCCTCATTGCCCATTTCTTCAGCAATTTGCATGGGACTTTTATTGCTGAATGCTTCCTTAAGTTCTGGCCGAGCTCCATGTGCTAACAGTAATGCAGTAATCTCCATATATCCACATCGTATACTTTCAATAAGCGGACTGCTCATGATTTCAGGATGCTGGAAGTTGATATCAACACCTATACTAATGTAGTATTTGACAAGGGCAATATTATTATCCTGAATGCCTTGTATCAGGTCTTTCCAATCACCGTGCGCCATTTGAATTTGATTACCTGGATAATATGCTATTAAAGAACTTCTGCTTCAATTGAATTAGTTTCCCTTATCACAAGGTAGGCAGTATAGCCAATGTAGATTAACAAAAGAATCGCAGCTTCCCATCTGTCAAGTTTTCTTTTCTGGCCGCTAAACATAAACCCGAAAAGCAATACTGTACCCAGTATCAGCAAATATAGGTCTGTATTAAAAACTTTGTCGTAAGGAATAGGATTGATAAGTCCGCTCACTGAAAGAATAAAGAAAACATTAAAGATGTTGGAGCCGATGATATTGCCAACCGCAATGTCGTTGTTCTTTTTAAATGCTGCCACCACTGAAGTTGCTAATTCCGGTAATGATGTTCCCATAGCAACAATGGTAAGTCCGATGATTTTCTCGCTTACTCCTAATGCAGCGGCCATAGCTACTGCCTGTGTAACCACCAGTTGTCCGCCAATCACAAGTCCGGCCAGACCTATGACAATGAACAATGCAATTTTACTTACAGAAATTTTCTTTACCTCAATTTGTGGTTGGGCCGGATCAGTCTTGAGTTGCTTATATACATAAAGTAAAAAGAGTACAAACATAGCCAGCAAGACCAATGATTCAGTGCGGTTGAGTATAGCACTTGCTCCAAAAAAATAATCATTGGCAAAAACAAAAAGCATGATAGCGGCAAGCAGGGAGAGCGGAATTTCTTTCCAAACTGTGCTCGACTGAACTACGAGCGGACTGATTAGCCCGGCCAGTCCGAGAATCATGAACAGGTTGAAATTATTACTTCCGATTACATTACCGAAAACAATCTCCTGATGTTTGTTTACAGATGCGAAAGCATTAACGACCAATTCAGGGGCTGAGGTGCCAAATGCTACAATGGTTAACCCTATGGCCAGGTCAGATACCCTGTATTTTTTAGCCAGGGCTGATGACCCGCTTACCAGCCAGTCAGCCCCTTTAATAAGTAAGGCAAAACCCAAAAGTATAAGCAAACTATTGACTAACATTTTATTATAGGAGCAAACCTTTTTGCGATTACTAAAGTAGTTTTAGTTATGCTGCCCTTAACCACAAATTTAACTAAGGAGCTTGGATAAATTTTAAAAGCCTGAATTTTAATAATTTCCAAAATGCACATGCGCAATTTGGGCTTGTTTGTTTGTATCTCTTATGATGACAAAAGTACAGGGCCCTTGCTGCACACTATCCTCCGGCAAAAGTTTATCACCGAAATACCAGATTGCGTCAACAACGGCAGTCTGCCTGTGTAATGTAATATTCATTTCTTTCAGCCAAAGTGAATTACTTGCTGGCTTTCCTCCGGCCACAAAGCCAAAAGCTTCGTGGTGGGGTTTGAGTTGATCAAAGCCTTTGATCAAACCTCTTTTCTCTGATGAGAAATACGTAAGGGCAGGGGAGTTCCAGAAAATGTCTTCGATTTTATCAAGGTCGTAGCTGGCCCAAAGCTCAAGACAGTTGTTCATAACAAGCTGAACTTCAGGTTCGGTTAAATTCTTTTTTGAAGAAGTGCTGCAAGCGAGTAAAAGTATTGTAATTAAAATGCTGAGATAGATCTTCATATAGTTAATGACAGTTGTGTGTATTGTTAAAAAATCAACACTAAATTGATAAAATGAAGCAAACATATTTCAGAGAATAATGAATCGCTTTGTTACTTTGAAAAAAATCAAATATTTACGAATTTCAACAATCAATAATTGTTACACCGTTTTGAGCTAATTTATTAACATTGTTTGATAATTTAACATCAGGCAGATGATAAGGAGTATTTTGCTTGTACTACTTTGCACACTTAGCTATTTAGTTAAATCTCAAAATACGAGTGTAGAGAAATCTATTTATGGTGTTCAGCCTGGGTTTATGGGTATTTGGGCACATGCTGAATATAAAATTTCTGAGCAAATTGCATTAAGAGCAGAGCTAGGATTTAATAGCGGATTCTGGGCTTCAAGTTCTTTTGGATTCAAGTATACCATTATACCTGAAATAACTGCAGAGCCTCGTTGGTACTATAACCTGAATAAAAGAGAAAGTAAGTCGAAGAGAACAGATGGCAACAGCGGAAATTTTTTGTCGCTGAAAAGCACTTACAATCCGGATTTGTTTTTAATTACAAATTATGATTTAGAGAGGATAGTGAGTTTCATTTCGGTAATTCCTAGCTGGGGCATAAGACGAAACATTGGTAATCATTTTAACTATGAAGCCGGACTTGGCATTGGTTACAGATATTATTTTCCAGAGGATCCTGAAAAATTTGGAGAAAGAAACCAGGTAGCGCTGAATTTACACTTGCGAATAGGCTTTCGTTTTAATTAAAAATGTTCAGGTGAATATTGATTATCGCCTTATGATGAAAAATCTAATACTTCAATTTCAAATACTATTCCCGGTGCTCGCAAGCTCTCAAACTTTGATAGAGGGTCAGATTTCCAATTACTCAAATAAAGAGGTCTCACTTTCTTCTTTGGATAATAGTTTTGGGGATATTTCAAATGTCATCATTCGAACAAATGAAGAGGGATTTTTTAGTGTAAATCTGGGGTTAATGGCACCAAGCTACTTAAGAATTAATTTTCAATCTGATAAATCATTTGATTATCTGTTTTTCCCGCTTGATACTGTTTCAGTCAAAGTGGATTTTGAAAGCTTTAATAATAGTTTGCAGATAAATAACATTTATACTTATCAAATTGACAGTAGCAAAGTGCAAATTATAGAAGATATAGATTCTATTATTGATTTATCAGGTAATCTTGACAGAGACCAGATTTATTTCATTGATTTTTGGGCCACATGGTGTGGACCATGTTTAATAGAGCAAAAAATAATTAAACCCCTGCTTTCAAAAATTAGGTTTGAGAATGTAATTTATATCTCACTAGATAATGCAAATAAAAATAAAGTTTGGAAGAATTATATATACAAAAATCAATTATCAGGCTTGCACATCTTGGCAGGTGATTCACTTAAAAATGAAATAGTTAATGACTATAGGGTTGGTAGTTTACCTGCTTATGGAATCATCAGAAATGGAGAATTAGTATTAATGGAAATTAAATTATCCGATAAAGGTAATCTTTATGAAAAGTCTAGTATAAGAGCTTTTGAAATTGTAAAACAACTGAATGAACTTAAACAATAAGTTACATCATTCGCTTCTGGAGGAGTTGATTAAGAGCTCATAAGTTTAAACAGGAGTAGAAGTGAAGGCGTTGAAAGTCTATAAATCATTCCAGGAATTCTGTAAAACAAAAGCCGTTTGCAGCCTGTATACTTGCAATGAAAATCAATGGCAATGTCAGCAAGTACTAAAATCCGCAAACAAAATTTCCCGGTATTAGAAATGACCTGCGCAGCTTGTGCTGTGAGTGTTGAGTCTATGCTTAAAAGCACCCAAGGGGTAAAGTCCGCTTCGGTAAATTATGCCAATCAAAACGCTGTGGTTGAGTATGATCCATCTATAGCAAGTGGTACAGATTTGCAAAACGCAGTAAGGGCCATTGGTTATGACCTTGTGATTGATGAAGAAGACCCGCAAGCTTTAAAAGAAGAAGCACAGCGCAAACAATATGATCAGATCAAGAATAGAACCATTTGGTCGGGCTTGCTTACATTTCCTGTTTTTATCATCGGCATGTTCTTTATGCAGTGGCAAACGGGCATTTATATTTCCATGCTCTTAACTGCACCGGTGGTCTTCTATTTTGGCCGCAGTTTTTTTATTCATGCTTTTAAGCAAGCACGTTTTGGCAAAGCCAATATGGATACTTTGGTGGCGCTTTCAACCGGTATTGCTTTTTTCTTCAGCCTGTTCAATACTTTTTTCCCTGAGTTCTGGCATGCTCGGGGTATACACGCACATGTGTATTATGAAGCAGCTGCCGTTATCATCACCTTTATTTCTTTGGGCAAATAGTTGGAAGAGCGCGCGAAGTCCAACACTTCATCGGCATTGAAAAAGTTAATGGGCCTGCAAGCCAAATCGGTGCGGGTAATTTCAGATGGAAATGAAAAAGAGATTCCCATTACTGAGGTAAAAGTGGGTTATACCATTGTGGTACGACCCGGAGAAAAAATTCCGGTGGATGGTATGCTGAGTTCAGGTAATTCTTATGTGGATGAAAGCATGTTGAGTGGAGAACCCATACCGGTTGAAAAGAAATCAGG
>DAOLDI010000220.1:0-4547 GCA_035327445.1 Cyclobacteriaceae bacterium
CACTCATGTGCATTTTAGTTGATTTTATTATATCCTCTGTAAAAATATTAGCACCAGAACTTGCCATCAGCTTTTCCAACTCAACATAAGTAACATAAACCTTAACAGATCTTGATCTGTAAGTTCCTTCACGCATATGGATTCTCAGCGTACCACCTGAAACATCTGTAATAATGCTGGAGGTACTTACACCACTGGCTACAATTTCAGCAAGATGCTTGCTTCCCTTTTTCACATAAACATCAATACCCTCAGCTGCTCTTATGCCTGTAAAGGCGGCCAAATCTCTGGATTCACGCTCTTGTGCGTGGAGATTCAGATTCAACAAGCTCAGTATTACTATTAATAATTTCTTCATCTTTCTCAATTTTGCCTAATGACAATTACCCCTGCCAAAGGTTGCTTGTATTTGTCTCCAATCTGAAAAATAACCTGTAAAACCGAAAATTTCTGCAAAAATCCGGTAATTGTGCGTACTTAATATTTTTAATTAAATTCAAATGTTTTAAAATTGTCAGAAATCAATAAACAGAATTCTTTATGATTAAAGAACAATTGAATGTATTAATCAACCTTGCTGCTAGTGATAGTAGTGTGGCTGAGAAGGAAGCCAAACTAATTATGATGATTGGTGTATCCAATGGAATAAGTAAAGAGGAGATCAATGAAATGATTAAAAACCCTCAGCCAATCGGTGATCTAAGCTCACTAACGAGCGACCAAAAGTTTGAGAATTTGTACCATATGGTTCAGTTAATGAAAATGGATGGACAAGTTTTTAGAAGTGAAATCGCTTTCTGCGAAGAGGTTGCCTCCAAATTAGGATATAAAAAGGGAGTAATTGCTGAGCTTTCAGCCGGCATTTACAGCGACCCTACAATTACCTCTGACAGAGAAAGATTGCGCAAAAAAGCTGAGAAATTTCTTAAATAGATAATTAAGGCCCTGCAAAGCAGGGCCTTTACTTTTATTTACTTTCGTAAACAACCTTACCGCCAACTATCGTCATCTGCACTTTGGCATTTAGTATTTCCTGCTCTTCTACTTTCATAATGTCTTTAGTAAAGACTACCAGGTCGGCCAGTTTTCCGGGTTCTATAGAACCTTTAATTTTTTCTTCAAAAGCACCATAGGCAGCATCAAGCGTATATGAACGCAAGGCTTCTTCGCGTGTCATCTTTTGCTCAGGCTCATAAGCACCTTCGGGTTCTCCCTTTAAAGTTTTGCGCGCAACTGAAGCATAGAAACTTGGTATAGGATCTAAAGGCTCTACGGGTGCATCTGTACCATTGATGATTTTTGCCCCGGTATCCAACAAACTTCTCCACACATAAGCGCCTTCTACAATTCTTTGCTCACCCAGCCTATCGATAGCCCAGGGCCTGTCTGATGCCATGTGTATGGCCTGCATGGCAGGAATTACACCCATACTTCCAAAACGCGGTATATCACTGGGGTGTAAATGCTGCGCATGTTCTATTCTGAAACGATGGTCCTTAGAATTATCCGGAAACTCTTTGAAAGCGATTTCATACCTATCCAAAATTTCTCTGTTCGCCCTGTCGCCAATGGCATGTGAACAAACCTGAAAACCAGCTTGCAGTGCTTTGCGCGAAGTCTCCAAAACAAAATCCATAGGCAAGGTTTCATGTCCATAATGTCCGGGCCTATCAGTATAAGGCTCCAACAACCAGGCTCCACGAGAACCCAGGGCACCATCGCAATTCAGTTTTATAGAACGAATGGTGAGCAGGTTTTCATCATCAATTTCAGGACCTTGTACATACCACTCCTCCAGTAAATCTTTATCCCAACCAGTTAGCATCACATACAATCGAACACCTAATTCACCTTTCTCTTTAAACTCTTTAAATAAAGCAATGTCTTCTCTGCCAACACCTGCATCATGAAAACTGGTGATGCCATTTCTATGACAGGCTTTGATGGCTAGTTTAACCGCTTCATATCTGCGCTCTTCATCGTTGCTGGGTATATGTCTGCTGATGAGTCGCATGGCTGTTTCATTGAAAATGCCGGTGGGGTTACCCATCTCATCGCGGATAATTTCTCCCCCATCTGTTAAATCTTCTGACAAACTTTCGATAGACAATTGATTCACCCCGGCAATCTCCATGGCTTTGGCATTGGCAAAACCTGCATGGCCTGATGCGTGACGCAAAAACACCGGGTTATCTGGTGATACTGCACTAAGTTGTTGATGAGTCTGAAAACCTTTAATCATGGGTAAAGGCTGTGGTGTCCATTTGCTTTGGTGCCAACCTCTGCCCACAATCCACTGTCCGGGTTCGGCACGCTCTGCAGCTTCTTTCACTTTCTGTACCAGCTCTTCATAACTTTCAACGTACATCAAATCCAAATCAAGTTCATTATAACCAATGCCCATAAAATGGGCGTGCGATTCTATGAATCCGGGCGTCATGGTCTGACCTTGTAAATCGATGACTTGGGTATTACTGCCCTTGTATGTTTTTGCATCTTCATCAGTACCTACATAAATGATTTTGTCTCCCTTTACTGCAATCGCCTGTGCTACAGGTTGTGCATCGTTCATGGTGTAAATAACACCATTATGAATTATCAGGTCTGCAGCTTCTTGCTGTCTGCACGTGTATAACAAAATAATTAGAATAATTACACTAAATATTCTACTAAATAATGCTTCCATAAGAAATAAGTTATGCGGGAAAATTAGTAATTAGCTGGATACAGAACAATTATTTTCATGTTTAAGCCATACCACTTATAATTAAAATAAACACTTGTCAAGCATCGACTGACACTAATTGACAATAAATTAAGCGACCTTCGTAATGAACAAAATATGAAAGTCATAAAACCTAATAAATATGGAAGCTACTAGAACCGTTATCAAAAAAATAGTATTTGGAATTCCTCTAAAAAAGGAGTTCACAATAGTCGTAGAAAACAACAAATATTTTCTTGAATCTAAAGATGATTACTCATCAATTTCAATTTTCTCAGATATAAATGAGGCTATATTCCATTTAATTCAAATTCTAAGAAAAGAGGCGATAGCAAACTTCAGTGAGGCTGATGCATATATTGTAAATAAGTCACTTTCAGAAAATGTACCTACAGATTTTATTAAAGAAATCTTGAATAAATATTCAAATCTCTCAATCTATTATGAAACATTTAACTGGATTAAAAGTAATAGGGAGAGTCTACTTTTTATTGACTATTACTTCCCATTGACCAATGAATGCCTTTGCATAATTAAAGAATTACGTCCTAAGATTATCAATTAGTAATTGACCATTAATTACCAATACAATAGTCCTTAATTACCGTATATGCCTCCTTAGAACCAAGTTCTCCTGCTTTTGATAAATCCAAGCAACCATCATCAATCAATTTAATTTCAATTTTTGAAAGTCCCCTATGCAAATAAAATCGAGAATCATTAGAATTAAGAAAAATAGCTTTATCAAAATTTTTAATTGCCTCTATATGATTTTTCAAACCAGCCTTTGATACACCAAGCCCATAATAAGCTAAAAACTGATTTTTATCCAATTCGATTGCTCTAGAAAAATCATGAATCGCCCCTCTGTAATCTAACAACTCAAGTTTACATCCACCTCTATTTAAATAGACGGCAACTTCTTCATTGTTTAATTCAATAGCTTTCGAAAAATCAATTATTGCTCCATGATAATCTTTTAAACTTGCTTTAGAAATCCCTCTACCCTCAAATGCAAAGTAATATGTTGGGTGAATTTCAATAGCTTTAGTATAATCTTGAATCGACCCTTTATAATCACCAAGCTTAGACTTAGAACCGCCTCTTAATAAATAAGCATATGAGTTAGTTGGATTAATTTCCAAAATTTTTGAATAATCTTCAATTGCTCCTAAATAATCTCCTAGATTTTCTTTCGCTTCACCAATCCCATAATAAAATAAAACATTGGTTGAATTCAAATTTATGGCTACAGTAAAATCTTCAATTGCACCTTTAAAGTCATCAAGCATCAGCTTTGCCTTTCCTCTTTTGTAATACGCTTCCGTAAGATAAGGATTAAGTTCAATTGCCCTCGAGTAATCAGATAATGAGTTCCAGTAATCTTCATTATTCGATTTATCATTACCCGATTTTAAATAATAATCAGCATCTTGGGCGAGTATATTTAAATTAAATATTAAAAATATGACAAGTACTAAATTCTTAAGTAAATACATTTGGATACCTGATTTATAAAGTACGCTAAATATAATCAATAATGAAAAATAAAGTCAAATTCTTACTGGTTGGTTTATCCTTCACCTTGCTTTTAAAAGGAGCAGAAGCCCAGGAAATGGGACTATCCTTCTCTTACTTCATACCTAAGAATGGCTATCTCTCCACGCCTGTAAGTCCTTTTTCGATAAGGGGCCTGGGTGTAGGATTGAATGATTATATAAGTCTTGAAACGGGTTTTTCTTTATACCGCATGGCCGGACTCAATATCATTGATATCCCCTATGAATCTAAAGATGCCTTACTCGGACCTAACTTTACTTTG
>DAOLDI010000221.1:0-4541 GCA_035327445.1 Cyclobacteriaceae bacterium
TCCTTATGTCCCCCTTTTTCAGTTTAATTAGTATTGATTTTATCTTAGAATTCGGTAGGCAGGCAATCTAATTCCAAGCAGGGTGTAGCACCGACCTTGTTTTTATTTTGACAGCAAATCATTAACTTGTACTACTGTTAAAAAAATACATACAAATGGAAATTCTTCTGGCTATAGCATTTCTTACTATTTTCTACCTGGCTAATAGATTTATTTTTAGTTTGAAAGGTAAAATGCAATTAATTGTTCAATTGAGTGTTATTGGAACATTGCTCTTATGGTTTTGGATTAGTCCTGAAGGAAATCTACCAGCCAAAGTGCTGGTTACTGTTGTTTCATTGGGGGGACTTTTTAGAGAATTTTATAAGTTCAAGGCTGAACAATTAGAGCAGAAATAATTCCATACCTGTGAAAATGCCATATAGCCCTTAATGATGTGTTAAGAAAGAACCTACTGTAACTCCAGTTATTATTCAATACAATGAAAAAAATTGCTTTTTGTCTTCTCTCTTCATTATTGATTGCATGTGCGCAACAGGTTGAAAAAAATATTATTGAATTGCCTGTAGAGTTTGTGCAAGGTCTTGGTCCTTTTGATGGAGGCTTAGCTTTTTTAAGTGGCACGCCTCGGGATACTTTAAATCCATGGTATAAGACACAGATAGAACCTGGCCATATTCCCGAGGACTGGCAAGAAGTTAAAGTTGACCAATTGTGGTTTGATGCAAGACAATTTGCTTATCAAAACTATAAGCAGGGAAAGTTAACGCAGGAATTCTTTGATTCAATAGTGGAATCATGGCAAATAAATCTGGATAAAGATGAATTATCAGATAAACCACTGAATTGCTTTGTTTTGATTGCATTTGGGAGAAACAAAAACGGGGATCTTGTATACAAATTAGACAGTAATCATAATTTTGATTTTAGTGATGATGACGAAAAACAAATAAATGACTTAAGTAATTTTTCAAAATTAGATTCCCTAAGTAAAAGTTCAAGCATTGTTGAATATGAGTTTATGCATGATGGTAAAATCATTAAGAGAGATTTACCAATTTTAATTGTTCAGGTTTTTGGACGCAATCTTGTTTGGACAATGCCCGAATATGCCAAAACTAAATTTCAGGATATTGAAATAAACGTGGGAGATTTTAGCTCAATTCGATATAACTATCCCAAAATAAAGATCAAGCGTACAGATGATTTCGAAAAAGAGACTTATTCATTGAATGAATTTTTGCAGGTTAATGAGGATATTTATCAATTCAAGCAAATCGACTTTAAAAATAAAGTTCTTGTTATTGAAAAAATGCCAGCAGACACAATTTTATTCTCCACACAACTTGGATTTAATGCTGTTCCTTTTGAAGGTGACGAATTTACCAGTAAAGAAAAAATATCATTGAATGATTATCGAGGAAAATATCTTTTTATGGAATTCTGGGGAAGTTGGTGTGGTCCTTGTATTCAGGAGATTCCGCATCTTAAAGATTTGTATAATGAGGTTGACAAAAGCAAAGTAGATTTTATTGGCATTGCTGAAGACACTGAAGAACCATTAAGAAAAGCTATTGACAAGTATGCACTTGAGTGGAAGCAAATACTTTCTGATAAAGAAAATGAGATCGTGAAGAACTATGGCATCAACAGCTTCCCTTCAAGCTTTTTGATTGACCCGGAAGGTAAGATTGTAGCAAAGAATTTAAGAGGTAAGAGTCTGGCTGATACTTTGAGATACTTTTTAAGAGAAAAATAATTTGAATTTTTATATCTCTGTCTTGCGTAACTTAATTATTTCCTGTATTTCTTTTTTGGATTCCTGCTTGTATGGAAAACTGCGGCAATGAGAATAGTATTTACTTTTTCATAAACCTTAAAGACAATGATGTAAGGAAACTTTTCAGTTTTAGCTTCACGAAATGCTGCTTTCTTTTTTTGATAGTGATGGGGTTTGCAGGCAATAAGTTTGATTTGTTTCTCAACTGCATTTTCAAATTTCATTCCTAAGCCAGGAAGTCTTTCTTCGTACCATTTGATGGCTTCTATGTACTCCGTTTCGGCTTGCGGATGAAAGAAAACTTGAAAAGCCATAATCAGGCTTTAAGATTAGCAGATTTTCTTGCGTGCTTTTTGACTTCTTTCCATGACTTCACATTTACTTTTCCGCTTTCATAATCTGAAGTTCTTTTATTCAATTCATTTAAAAATTTATCAGTCCATATATCATCTTCCTGAGCAATTTCGCTCTCCAGCATGGTATAAATAGCTTTCACTTTCTTTTCATCAGCTGAGCGGATGTAATCAGTAAGCTTCTCTCTGATGGTTGTGGTTTTCATATAAAGGAATTATTAAAATATGGTAGAATTTATGTAGCTAATTTACAATAATTCTATGAAACCCAAGATTACTGTCTCAGCCGGCTTTTACGCCTGCACATCAATAGTTTTCATCAGCACATTCAAAGCCCCCTCTTTTAAGGCATAAGTAGAAACGCGTACGCGCTGCAAGGGATAATTTTTCAGCAGCCAGTCGATGAGGCAACAAGCCACCACAATCATGTCTACGCGCATGGCAATCATGCCGGGGATTTGCAGTCGCGCTGCACGGTTTTTATGGATGAGTTCATCAAAAATCTGGTAGAAGCCTTCCACAGAAAGCGGAGTTTCGGGGTCATCAAAATTTTTATCTATACCCATGCGCTTGCAGTAGATATCTCTCAGCGTATCAAAAGTACCTGAAGAACCAATCAACACCTGTGGTTGATATTGATTCAGCGCTGCTTTAAGTTCAATAAGCTGTTCATCAAAATATGTGTATAAGCTGCTTCTTTCTTCCTCGCTGACGGGGTCTGTTTTTTGAAACTTCTCCAGCAATCTTTGCCCGCCCACTTCAAAACTTTGCTTCCAGCTAATACCCTCCTTATTGCCGATAATAAATTCAACACTGCCACCACCAATATCCATCACCAGGTTAAGTTCTTCACCCATTTGGATTGCTTTTCTGGCTCCCATAAAAATGTATTCGGCTTCCTGCGCCCCGCTGATGATGTGAATTGCTATGCCAGTCTGTTCTGTAATTTTATCAGCGATGGCTTTTCCGTTTTTGGCATTCCTTAAAGCACTGGTACCAAAGGCCATTACCTGTTTCACTTCAAATTCATCCAGGGTTTGCTTAAAAACCTGCATGGCATTCAGGGCTCTGTCGCTGGCTTCATCCGTAATAATTCCCTGGTTGATACCACCCATGCCTATTTTAACGGGTATCCTTTCCCGGTAAATATACTTCAGCTTATCGCCCTGCTGATCAGCTATCAGCAGGTGAAAAGTATTGGTACCCATGTCTATTATGGCCGACAAATTGTTTTGCATACCGGTAAAATCCGCGCAAGATAACAAATCAATTTTACTGTTCATTCTGAGCTATTAATGCGTAATTTTAGCCGCGAGTTAATGAAGTATGATGACTCCATCATTAACCAATTATTAAATCAAAATTCCTGATATGTCAGACAGAAAAATTAGTGATGCACAGATAAAGCAAAAGTTTGAAGTATTGCAGCGCAAGAACGAAGAGTCGTTACAAGGCGGAGGGGCCAAGCGCATCGAACAGCAACACGCAAAAGGCAAACTTACAGCACGAGAACGTATTGAGCTTTTGCTCGATGAGGGTTCCTTCCAGGAGATGGGCAAATTTGTGATGCACCGTTGTAAAGATTTTGGTCTGGATAAAGAATACTATTTAGGCGATGGCGTAGTAACAGGTTATGGTACAGTGAATGGCCGATTGGTCTATGTATTCTCACAGGATTTCACCGTATTTGGTGGTTCGCTTTCTGAAACCCATGCCGAAAAAATTGTGAAGATTATGGACATGGCCATGAAGAATGGCGCACCTGTAATCGGACTGAATGATTCTGGCGGAGCGAGAATTCAGGAAGGTGTTGTTTCACTCGGAGGTTATGCAGATATTTTTTATCGCAATACCCTGGCTTCGGGTGTAATTCCGCAAATCTCTGCCGTCATGGGGCCCTGTGCGGGTGGCGCGGTTTACTCTCCGGCCATCACCGATTTTATTTTCATGGTGGAGAATACTTCCTTCATGTTTGTTACTGGTCCTAACGTAGTAAAAACTGTAACGCATGAAAATGTTACCTCAGAAGAATTAGGCGGTGCATCTGCACACAGCAGTAAGAGTGGCGTTACTCATTTTGCTTGTGCCAACGAAGTGGAGTGCATCAATGGTATCAAAAAATTGTTGAGTTATGTTCCGCAAAATTGTGAAGACGAGACACCTCGTCAGGCTTATACCTTAGGAGATGAAAAGAGAGAGCAACTCAACAACATCGTACCTTCCAATCCCAATCAGCCTTATGATATGCGCGAGGTGATTGATGGTATTGTTGATGCCGATAGTTTTTATGAAGTGCATAAAAACTTTGCTGAAAATATTGTGGTGGGCTTTGCCCGCATTGCAGGCAGAAGTGTAGGTGTAATTGGCAACCAGCCGGCAGCGCTGGCAGGTGTGCTGGATATCAATTC
>DAOLDI010000222.1:0-4529 GCA_035327445.1 Cyclobacteriaceae bacterium
TGTAATACTTGGCAAAGTATCTAACAGAAAAAAGGCTGAAGATTTATTAAATGATGTTAAGAAGCGGCATACCGATGCCTTTATAGTTGCCTTTGAGCCTTACAGGTAGTTTCAATGAAAGACATTAGTGAGTATTTAAATAAGTACTATCCACGTTTTGATGAATCGTTAAAAGGGCTCATCATCAAACATGGTGTGCTAAAATTTTATGAAAGCGGTGAACAGATCATGCGCACCGGACAATTTTTTAAATCAACAATGCTTGTTGCACAAGGAAGAATTAAAGTTTACCGAGAAGGTGAAGATGGCAATGAATTCTTCATGTATTACCTGGAGCCCGGCTCTGCCTGTGCATTAAGCATGATATGTGCAGCAAAAAATGAAAGTAGCCAGATTATGGCGCGTGCAATAGAAGACACCTATGTAATTGCCCTGCCTATTGAGCTGATGGATGATCTGATGCGAAACCATAAGTCGTGGTATTATTTCGTGTTAGAAACTTACAGATTAAGATTTGACGAAATACTTAATCTGCTTGATAATATTGCCTTTAAAAGTATGGATGAGCGATTACTCTTTTACCTGAATAATCAAGCACAAGTACTTGGCTCAAACGAAATTAATACCACACACCAGGAAATTGCCAACGACCTAAACTCATCTCGAGAAGTAATCTCAAGACTTTTAAAAAAAATGGAATTGAATGGTCTTGTGAAATTAGATCGAAATCAGATCATTCTTTTAAATAAAAAGTAACAGCACATTTAATGCTGATTTTCCTTTCATGATAAAACGTATTGCAATCGTAGGTCCTGAGTGTACGGGTAAATCAACACTCTCAGCAGAACTGGCGCAGCATTTCAATTCACGCTGGGTACCCGAGTTTGCAAGAACATATCTTGAAAATCTTAACAGACCTTACATACAATCAGATTTATTAGAAATTGCCAAAGGACAACTAAGTTGGGAAGAAGAACAGGTAGCTCATGCAAATCGCTTTTTATTTTGTGACACCAATTTACTGGTCATCAAAATCTGGAGTGAATTCAAATATCAATCAACAGATCAGGAAATTCTCAAACTCTGGCAATCAAAAAACTACGCATTACACCTGTTAACTGATATTGATATACCTTGGGAGGATGATCCGCAAAGAGAGCATCCTGAAAAAAGAGCGCAACTTTTTGAAATCTACCGCGAGCATCTGCTCAAAGAAAATATTTCCTACATACACATTAAGGGCTCAAAAACCGAGCGTTTGCAGGAGGCCATACGCGCCATTGAAAAACTTTCTTAACCACACATCATGCTCTGCAATTGATAGACCTTCGCTTTGCTTGCATTAGGTAACATTTACTTATATTTCTTCAACTAAATCCATAACCTATGAGCTCTCGCAGATCTTTTTTTATGCGTGCTATCGGGCTTGCCAGCGCTGCAAGTCTAAGCCCACTGGCAGCCAAAGCCATTGCAGAAGATGTTTCTGATGCCTTATTTTCCCTCAACAAACTCAGTGCGTTTAGCGCAAGTACTGATGAAGAACTCTGGGCCATAATGGCGCAGGCCTACACGGTGTCTCCTTCTATTTTAAACTTAAACAATGGCGGTGTTAGCCCGCAACCCAAGGTTGTTCAAGATGCAGTTGACCGTTACTATCATTTAAGTAATGAAGCCCCCACTTATTATATGTGGCAAATACTTGATAAGGGAAGGGAGTCAATCAGAAGAAAGCTGGAAGATTTGGCGGGTGCAGAAGCCGGCACAGTTGCCATAAACAGAAATGCAACTGAAGCGCTTGATACAGTAACATTTGGCCTTAATCTGCAGAAAGGTGATGAGATTATCATGACCAAACAAGATTATCCAAACATGATTCAAGCATGGAAACAAAAAGAATTGAGGGATGGAATTAAGATTAAGTGGATCAGCTTTGATTTACCACTGGAAGATGATGATGCATTTGTGAAAGCATTTGTAAATGCAACAACGAACAAAACCAAAATCTGGCATATAACACATATGATTAACTGGACAGGCCAAATAATGCCGGTAAAGAAGTTATGTGCTGAAGCTAGAAAGAGAGGTATACTAAGTATTGTAGATGGCGCACACACTTTTGCACATATGGATTTTAATATTCCGGATTTTGATCCTGACTATTACGGAACAAGCCTGCACAAATGGTTATGTGCACCTTTTGGTACTGGCATGCTTTACGTGAGAAAAGATAAAATAAAAGAACTATGGCCTTTATTCCCAAATAATGAGCCGCAAAGTAATGACATCAGAAAATTTGAAAGTTTAGGTACCAGATCTTTTGCGCCAGAGCAAGCAATTGGACAAGCGATTGATTTTCACAATGCCATAGGCAGTAAACGCAAAGAAGAACGCTTGCGCTATTTAAAAAACTACTGGTGCAATGCTCTTAAAAAGCACGATAGAATTAAACTCAATATTTCACTCAAACCTGAATATGCATGCGCCCTGGGCAACTTTGCCATTGATGGTGTTGACCCGGAAAGAATTGGCAGTAAATTATTCAATGAGCATCAGATTCATGTAGTGCCCATAAAATGGGAGAACATTAATGGAGTTAGAGTTACACCCCATGTTTATACTACCACAAAAGACCTTGACAGGTTTATTGATGCAGTGCTAAAGATTGCGAACACCTAAAAGAGGTTTGGAGTAGACCACACCAGGTATCCGTACACTGCAAAGCGAAGGATACGCGCAACACTGATGAGTAAGAAATTACGGTAATTAAAATTCACCGAACCAGCCAACATACAAACGGCTGAGAAAGGTAGCGGGCTAACCGCACCTACAAAAACCAGGTAGCCACCATATTTAAGCAGGGGATGATCATATTGGTACAAGAATTTCATATGAAGCTTCTTGTATACTTCTGTTTTTGAAAAATTCTTGCCAATGAAATATCCAATTACACCAGAGATATACGACAGAATTGTGAGGAAGCTTAGACTTAAAATATAGTCTGGAATACTTACCTTTTGCAGAATCCAAACCATCATAAAAAATTCTGGCGGCACAATGCCAAATACAACTTCAGAAATGAAAAAGACCAGGTAGAGTAAAAGAGGCTTATTCTGCAAGGCAATAATTCTGGTCTGAAAATTCTCCTGCACATAATCTTCAACCAGTATAAATACGGTAATGATTACAATAAACCACAGTAAACCCTTTAACAGGTTTCTAAAAAGAAATCCAGATTTTGTTTCTTCCTGCATATGGTTTTATGATAAGAAGGGCATGCGCTTAAACGGTGCTGTTTCATCGAACAGCTTACGGTAAGTTGCATGTTTTTTTACTACATCACATTGTATTTGTTCAGCTACCCTTACCATTTTGGTATTGAAATCTCCGATCCAATTCATCTCATATTCATCATACTGCTTATAATCGCCCTGCATCATTTTTTTAAATTCCATAATGATCGCTCCGTCAACCCCTTTACCTTGATGTTCCGGTACTATCCCAAACAAAACGCCAAAGGCTTTTCTACAGGTATGTGCTACATATCGATGATAGAGAAACTTAATCTTGCCCAATAAGTTTAAGTTTCCATTCAAATGCTTGAAAATTTGATTTACCTCTGGCAATGATAAGAAGAATGCAATAGGCTCTTTCTTGTAAAATCCAAACCATAGCAGTTTTATATCCATTACTGGCTTCATCTGTTTTACAATCAACTTTGCCTGTGAGGCGGTTAACTCAGGTATCTCACCTCGGTTTGCCCATGCTTTGTTGTAAACCGTTCTGATAAGATCGGGCAACTTTTCTATTTCAGATTTATGAATGTGTCTGAATTCATAATCAGGGTCTTTGGCAACAAGCCCAGCTTTGTCTGAAAGTCTTCCAGAAACATCGCCCAAAACGGGGCGGCCAAATGTTAATTGATTAAAATAAATTTGAAAGCCGTAGGCCTCAAACAAATCACGATAGTAAGGAAAATTATAATTGCATAAATAATTTGGCTCTCTATCGAAACCATCAATCAATAAGCCCCACCAGCGATCGCGGTTTCCAAAATTTATCGGACCATCCATTGCCTCCATGCCTTTCTCTTTTAACCAATTTTTGCATTGATCAAAAAGCATAAAGGCGGCTTTCTTGTCATTAATACAATCAAAAAAGCCAATTCCTCCTGTAGGCTGTGCATTACCCTTTGTGGTGGTTTTAGGGTTTACAAAGGCCGCTATCCTACCAATTGTTTCTCCCGCATCATTCTTCAATACCCACCTTGCGCATGACCCCCCCTGCTTGAATAATTTATTTTTACCTTGGTCAAATACCTCATTAATATCTTTATCGAGTGGCCTGATCCAGGTTGTATCATGCTTAAACAAAAGCTGCGGGAAACGCAGAAATTCATTTTCTAATACTTTCGAGTTAACTTCAAGTAGCTTCATCTTTCGTTTGTCAGAACCTCAAAAATAGCAGAAAATAAAAATGTTAGGCTTGTAGGTTAGGCAGATAAATACTAAAGGTAGTGCCCTTATTTACCT
>DAOLDI010000223.1:0-4507 GCA_035327445.1 Cyclobacteriaceae bacterium
TTTTGGCTGTACTTTTTATTCTAAAACCCCTGCCCGATAAATTCATGCTGCCCATCATCATTATAATAGCTATTAGCTTAAGTGCGTCCCTCGATAGATTGATCATAAAGCGCCTGTCAAAAAGGCCCAATAATCTGTAAAAAGCCTGCCTCAATTCAGGGATAACCAAGCCTATAGCTTATTTTTGATACCTGTTTAGCTTATGGATATTCGTCAATTAGAAAGTTTAAGAGCTGCTATTGCAGCAGACGCAGGCCTGGAAGCAGAAGCCTTCAGACTCAAATACCTCAGTAAAAAGGGAAGCATTTCTCAGCTTTTTGAAGTATTCCGACAACTCCCCCCTGATCAGAAAAAAGAATTAGGCAAGCCCCTCAATGAAATCAAACAGCTGGCCGAAGAGCATCACAAATTACTGAGCAGCAAACAAGCAGATCATGCAAAGGCTGATGCTGGCACTTCAAAAGACCTCAGCCTTCCTGAAATACCCGATACCATTGGGGCTTTTCATCCGCTAACCCTTACACGCAATAAGTTTATAGAAATTTTTGAACGCCTGGGCTTCAATGTGGCCGATGGACCTGAAATAGAAAACGACTGGCATAATTTCACCGCGTTGAATTTTCCTGAAAATCATCCGGCCCGCGAGATGCAAGACACATTCTTTCTCGATAAATCTGCCGGGGGTTCTGATATGCTTTTGCGCACACATACCTCAACTGTACAAATCAGGTTGATGCAATCGCAGAAGCCTCCTATCCGTGCTATCATGCCCGGCAGGGTTTATCGCAATGAGGCCATCTCGGCACGCGCGCATTGCATTTTTCACCAGGTAGAAGGATTGTACATCGATAAAAATGTTGGCTTTGCTGATCTCAAGCAAACCTTGTATCATTTTGTAAAAGAGATGTTCGGCAAAGACACAAAAATTCGTTTTCGTCCTTCTTATTTTCCTTTTACTGAACCCAGTGCCGAAATAGATATTTCTTGCCTGGTATGTAAAGGCGATGGTTGCGCACAGTGCAAGCACAGCGGATGGGTTGAGTTGGGCGGTTCTGGTATGGTGCATCCAAATGTATTAAGCAATTGTGGTATAGACCCCACAGTCTATTCGGGTTTTGCATTTGGTATGGGTATAGAGCGCATCACCAATCAGAAATACCGCATCAATGATTTGCGTCTGTTTACTGAAAATGACATTCGTTTTCTGCAGCAATTTAAAACGGTAATCTAATGGAACTCTCCGCCATCAAGCGCATTGGTATTGCTGGTGCCGGCACCATGGGCCAGGGTATTGCACAGGTATTTGCTGTACATGGCTACCAGGTAATTTTATTCGACATACAGGCAAGTATGCTGAAGACAGCCGCAGGGCTGATAGAAAAAAATCTGCAGACTGCAGTCGATAAAAAAAAGATCACAGCAGCCATAAAAAATCAGGCACTTGAAAATTTGACTTATACGCATCAGCTTAATGATCTGGCAGCAGATTTAATTATTGAAGCCATCATCGAAAAGGCTCAAGCAAAAATTGATTTGTTTCAATCGCTTGAAACAATTAATACGAATGAATGCGTGCTTGCAAGCAATACTTCTTCTATCCCTATCACGCAAATTGCAGCGCCATTAAAGCATCCAGAAAGGGTAATTGGTCTGCATTTTTTTAATCCTGCACATATCATGAAGCTGGTCGAAATCATTGCAGGCGCGGCCACTGATGTCAAGTACATAGAACTCATGCAGGCGCTTTGTCTTAAATGCGAAAAAGTACCTGTGCTGGCAAAAGATTCTCCGGGTTTCATCGTTAACCGTGTGGCCAGGCATTATTATGTTGAGTCGCTGAAAATATTAGAAGAAAACATTGCCAATGTTGAAGGTATAGATGCCCTGCTTGAAGCCAGTGGCTTTAAGATGGGGCCCTTTAAATTGATGGACCTGATAGGTGTTGATACAAATTTTGCAGTAACATCTTCTATGTACAATGCCTTTCATCAGGATGCTAAATTCAGGCCGAGCAGAATTCAGGAACAAAAAGTTGTTGCGGGACAACATGGCAGAAAATCAGGCAAAGGATTTTATGATTATAAGAAAACTTAAAAGCATTTTCTTCATCTTCATGATTGGCTTAACTGAAGCCTGCACACCAGAGTTATTTGATGATCCCATCCCCTACATTCCTTTCAATGATATACTGATCAATACCAGTCTGCCCCAATACTCTAGCCTAAGAATTACCAATGGTTTTGCTGAAGTTAGCGGAGGCGTGCGTGGTATCATCTTATACCGCAGAGATCAGAACACCATTATGGCTTATGAACGCAATTGCTCTTTTCAACCCAATGATGCTTGCGCAACAGTAAATGTGCATCCATCAGGTTTGTTTATGACAGACCCTTGTTGCAATTCTAATTTTTCTTTTGAAAATGGATTTCCCACTGCAGGTATTGCCTGGAGGCCGCTGCATAGGTACCGTACTATTTTTGATGGCATCAATCTCACCATCACAGATGAGTTAGAGTAAGCTTTACGCTAATATCTGCCCGATGATATGATCTACGGTTAATCCTTCTGCTTCTGCTTTAAAATTCCTCACAATGCGATGTCTCAATACCGGCAAGGCAATTGCCTGTACATCTTCAATATCAGGAGAATATTTACCGTTGATGAGTGCATTGCATTTTGCGCCTAATACCAAAAACTGAGAAGCTCTTGGGCCAGCTCCCCATTCTAAAAATTCAGTTGCCATTTTACTTGCACCATTGGGTCTGGTTCTGTTGGTAAGACCAACTGCATATTCAATCACATTATCGGGCACAGGTACACGTCTTACCAGGTGTTGAAAATATTGAATGTCATCAGCAGAAATAATTTTGCTAATATCTGCCACTTCATCAACAGTTGTTCTTTTTACAATATCCACTTCTTGCTCATAGCTTGGGAACGACAATTGAATGTCGAACATGAAGCGGTCTAACTGGGCTTCGGGTAATGGATAAGTTCCTTCTTGTTCAATTGGGTTTTGTGTTGCCAGTACAAAAAAGGGTTGAGGCAAGCTGTGCCGCTCTCCGGCAATAGTTACTGCATACTCTTGCATGGCTTCTAACAAAGCCGCTTGCGTTTTAGGAGGAGTTCGGTTGATTTCATCTGCCAGAATAATATTGGCGAACACAGGGCCTTTGATGAATTTGAAGTTGCGATCTTTATCTAAGGTTTCAGCGCCTAAAATATCAGAAGGCATGAGATCGGGTGTAAACTGTATGCGTTTAAACTGCAGATCAAGTGCAGAAGCAATGGTTTGTACCAATAAGGTTTTGGCTAATCCGGGAACGCCAACCAACAGTGAATGCCCCTGGCAAAATATGGCAGTAAGCACAAGCTTAACTACATCATCCTGCCCAACAATTACTTTGGCAATCTCTTGTTTCAATTTACCAAAAGAAGAAGCCAGGGCATCAGCTCCTGCCACATCATCCTTATACTTTGCAGATACATCCATGCTGAAAACTAAAAAGAAGTGTTGAAATCTAAGTTGAAATTATATTAACGGGCTAATCGAGTATTTCACAATAGTCGTATTCAGGATCTATATTGATGAATACATCCTGCCTTGCTCTATCAAACCACTCATTGATTACTTTGTTTTTCTTGCTTGCCAGTGCAGCGTTTTGAATTCTTTGCCAGTCGTCTTTAAGGTTAGCCTGATGCGGGCGCATGCGCGATTTGTAAAATAATATACGCATGGCTTCTTTTTCATCGTAGGTTCTGAAAGCTATAGGTCTGGTTACATCTCCTATGTTGATGGAGTCTATGCTGAAAAACACAACCGGATCTAAATCATCTACCGATACGCGCACACTACCCATGTCATCTGTAAAAAATCCGCCCGACATTTTGGTCTCCATATCATCAGAGTGTTCTTTGGCCATTTTTTGAAAAGTAGTTTTGCCGCTCACAATCTCGTTGCGAATGCTGTCTAAAAAAATCTCTGTTTGCTTTAAATCATCTGCCGAAGGCTCTGGAATAATCAATATATGCTTTGCATTGTATTCATTTCCTCTCCTGTCAATCATTTGTATAATATGAAAACCAAAAGGTGACTCTACGGGCATAGATAATTCTCCTTTATTCAAGCGCAATGCTACGGCTTCAAACTCTGGCACCATCATACCTCTAGATGCATAGCCCAGGTTGCCGCCATTATACCTGGCTGATGGGTCATGACTAAATTTCCTGGCCAGCTCTTCAAAGCTTGCACCGCTTAATATCTGTTCGCGTAAATCGTTGAGTTGCTTACGCACTTTATCCTTTTGCTCTTCGCTAACCTTGGCCACTTTCACAATTTGGGCTACTTCAACTTCGGCAGAAAAAAAGGGTAAACTGTCTTTAGGAATACGGTTAAAAAACTTTCTCACCTCTGCCGGTGTAACTACCACATCTTTTGTAATTACATCCTGCATTTTCTGAACAACCAGCTGTTCACGAATCTGATCTCTCAATTCATTTTTAAATT
>DAOLDI010000224.1:0-4466 GCA_035327445.1 Cyclobacteriaceae bacterium
TTATTCTCCTATCATCAAAAATTTTCAGGTAGGTCTATCTGGCTACGCCATCTATAAAATTGCATCATCTCCACTTGGTCCCGAAGGTCCTTATCAAAACAGGTATGAATTGGCTTTGTTTGATGTAAGCGATCCACACAATACAGAAGATCTTGACAGGCTGGAAGATTTGTACTTGAGGTATTACTTATTTGAAGAAAACAAGTCATACGCGCAAATAGGAAAGTTTCATCTCAAAACACCTTTAGTGAATCTGCAGGACGGACGTATGCGCCCCAATTTGCAGGAAGGAACATGGTTAGAATTTAACGAGCTTGATAAGGTAAAAATTAAAGCGGGCTGGTTATGGGCAACTTCACCAAGAGGTACTGTAAAATGGTATAGTATGGGTGAATCTGTTGGGGTTTATCCAAATGGAAAAGCGGTTAATGGAAACAAGGCGCAGTATGCCGGCAATGTAAATACACGAAATGTACTTATAGCTGCACTGAGTTTAAAACCCACTAAAGATCTTACTTATCAGCTATGGAATTATTATGCTGATAATCTATTCAATATCTCTTTACATAAGTTTGAATTGAAAAAAGAAAAGCCACATGCAACCATATATGCAGGCATGCAATATTTGTGGCAGCAATCTTTATATAATGATACGCTTGCTATTGAAAAGCAATACATTACACAAGCTGAACAATCACATAGTTTCAGCGGCAGGTTAAGCGTAACCAATAAGCACAGTGGCGAAGAATGGAACTTAAATTATACCCGCATTACCAGTCATGGCCGGTTTTTATTTCCAAGAGAGTGGGGAGTTGAATCTTTTTACATCTTTATGCAGCGCGAACGTATGGAGGGCATGGGTGATGTACATGCTGTAATGGTTCAGAATAACCATGGTTTTGATAAGCACAAGCAATTAAGCCTACATTCATCTGCAGGCATATTTTTATTACCAGAAGTTGACAATGCCAGGATCAATAAATATGCAATGCCCTCTTTCTACCAGGTTAATTTAAGGATGAGCTATAAGTTCAGCGGATTCTTACAAGGACTGCAAACTGATGTATTGTATTTGTATAAAGGTAATCTACAGAATAGTATTGCTGAAGTACCCGCATTTTATCATAACAAGGTAGATATGCATCACCTTTCTGTAGTGCTTGATTATTATTTCTGATAAGCTAAAAATTTACAGATGAAGAAAATATTCTTTTTATCATGGTTGCTCATAACATTTATGAGTGAGGTACAAGCACAAACTAAAGTGGTGATGCACTTGCAAACTGCTGACACATTGGTATACCGTGCACTGGTAAATCAGGTAAATAATATGAAGAAAGAAATTCCTGATGCAGCCATTTCAATTGTCTGCCACGGTCCGGGAATGAATTTTATATTGAAGGAGAACGCAACTTATATCAACCTCATACAAAAACAACAACATAACCACGTAGAATTTGTTGGCTGTGACTTTACCATGCAACAAAGAAATATCAAAAAAGAAGCATTAGTTGATTATGCCAAAACAGTTTCTTATGCTATGGTTGAAATTATAAAGATGCAGCAGGCAGGAGCAATCTATGTAAAATTAGGATTTTAGTATTTATAAAAACTTTGAAATGAAACACCAGGCCACATGTAATTGCAATGCCTGCACTGATGCAGCCATAACGCAAAAAGAGAAAGAACTTCATTTAAGCGTATCCGCTAATAGTCGCAGAGAATTTCTCAAGAAAGCAAGTGGTTTAGGATTAGGCCTCGGCATTGGTGGCGGACTGGTAAGTCCCCTGGCTGCCTCGGCATTGAATGATGGTGATGGCGCATACCAGTCCAAAAGCATGAAGCAAAATAAAGCTGTTAAATCTGGTAAAGCACAAATGCTTAGCATTCTGCAAACAGCTGATATTCATGCGCAACTGCTTACACATGATGAATTTTTTGTTGAGAATGGTAAATCTGTTTTCAAAAAGCGGGGCGGTTATGCAACCTTAAAAGGAATGATCAACACACTTAGAAAAGAAAATCCTGGCAATACTTTTTTAATTGATGGTGGCGATTGTTTTCAGGGGGGTGGAGTAGCAGCTTTGACAGAAGGTCGGGCCATAGTGCCTTTGATGAATAACATTGGTTACGATTTGATGTTGCCCGGCAATTGGGAAGTAGTGTATGGCAAAGAAATGATGATGCAGGATATGTTTGCATATCATGCACCTAAGGTGTGTGCCAATATGTTTCATGATACGAATGATGAGTTTCATAATGAATTAATTTTTCCGCCTTATTATGTGAAATACCTTGGCGGACTCAAAATTGGTTTTGTAGGATACAATGATCACCTCACACCCAAGCGCCAATCGCCCGCATATAGTGCAGGCATCAGGTTTACGCATCCCAATCAAAATGTAAGCAGGTATATTAAGCTGCTGAAAGAATATGAAAAGTGCGACATGGTTATGCTGCTTACTCATATGGGTCTTGCACAGCAAGTAGGCCTGGCCAATACAGAAGATGTAAAAGGTGTAGATTACATACTTGGCGCTGATACGCATGAACGTGTGCGTACACCTATTGAAGGCAAGTATGCTAAAGTAACTGAGCCTGGCGCCTTCGGCTCTTTCCTGGCAAGGTTAGATATTGTTGTAGAAGGTGGTGAAATCAAAGATCAAACGTATCAGTTGTTAGATGTTGATCCTGATTTGTATCCGGAGGATGAAGAAATGAAACACCTGGTAGCCAAAGCCAGAGAACCATTTAAATCTGAGCTTGACAGGGTAATAGGTAAAACCAAAACTCCATTAATGCGCTATTATGTGATTGAAACCCCAATGGATAATTTTATCACCGATGCCATCATGTGGAAATTCAAGCCAGACATTGCCTTAAGCAATGGTTTCAGATTTTGTCCGCCTTTGATGCCTGATCCTAAAACAGGTGAAGCAGAAATTACCATGGATTATTTATGGAGCATGCTTCCGGTTGACAGTGAAGCAAAGATAGGCACCATAACAGGTAAACAATTGTGGGATTGGATGGAGCGGGAACTGCATAATGCCTTTGCCAAAGATCCGGCCAAAAGATTTGGCGGATGGGTGGTACGCTTCAAAGGCATGGAAGTAAACTTTACCATTGGTAAAGAACAAGGAGAAAGAGTGAATTGGATTAAGGTAAAGAAAAAGCCTATCGACTTTAATAAAACTTATACTTTTGTTGCCTGTGAGCGAGAGGGTGATCCGGACACGACCATTTGCAGGGTTGAGCATGTAGCAGAGCCAAAAAAGCTAGAATATACTTTGCATAAAGTAATTCAGGAATATCTGGCCAAGCATTCACCCATATCGCCTAAGCTGGAAGGCAGAGCATCAGTAACTGATGCGCCAAATAATTTGTTAACACAGTTAATGGGAGTAGGCTATGAATTCAGATAATAAATTAAGCAAGTTTCAAAGAACAAGAATTTACAGCATTCTGCTTCAGAAATGTCCTCGTTGTCATCGGGGAGATTTTTTTTCTTCTGCTACCTACAGTACAAGCTTTGCACAAATGCCCAAAAATTGCAGTCACTGTAATTTGCAATTCGAAATTGAGCCAAATTTTTTTCAGGGGGCCATGTACGTTAGCTATGGTTTACAAGTGGCCATATTTATTGCGGTTTATATCAGCTTACGCCTAACAATTAGCCCTGCCAATTGGGTTTACATTGTAACAACCATAATCGCTACAATTATCTTGTTGCCCATTACACTTCGCTTATCTCGTATTATGTATATTAATCTCTTTATGGGCTATGAGCAGAAATATGATAAGTATGCGGCCTGAGATTTCAAGTTGCCAAACTGTGTAATTGTAAGTATGGGAAATAAAAGCCGATTTTTCATGGTAAACTGATATTTTTTAAAAAAGTGATTTAAGTCACTTTTCATATTGGCCAAAGTCTGCACTTTTGTATCAATATTTTTTAATTTCAAAACAAATAAATAAACAAGAAGCATATGTATTTCCAACACGTGTACGATAAGAGCCTGGCACAGGCAAGTTACTTTATCGGTTGCCAGAAAGCAGGAGTAGCCATTGTAATTGATGCTAAAAGAGATATTGACACTTACCTTGAAATCGCACAGCAGAACAAGATGAAAATCACGCATATTGCTGAGACGCATATCCATGCCGATTTCTTAACAGGTTCAAGAGAACTTGCGGCTGTAACCGGAGCAAAGCTTTATCTTTCAGATGAAGGCGGTGAAGGTTGGTTGTACGAGTTTCCGCATGTTGGCTTAAAAGATGGCGATACCTTTATGGTGGGTAACCTCAAATTTGAAGTATTGCATACGCCCGGTCATACGCCCGAAAGTATCAGCTTCTTATTAACGGATACTCCGGCAAGTCCTGAACCTGTAATGCTATTTACAGGCGACTTTGTTTTTGTTGGCGATGTTGGCAGGCCCGACTTATTAGAAAAAGCTGCCGGC
>DAOLDI010000225.1:0-4464 GCA_035327445.1 Cyclobacteriaceae bacterium
GCGCACCGCCTGCAGGTGCAGCAACTGCAACTGCAGCTGCGGCAGGCTCAATGCCGTAAGTTTCTTTAAGGTAGGTAGCCAGTTCATTTACTTCCTTTACAGAAAGTTCAACCAGTTGGTCGCCAATTGCTTTAATGTCAGCCATGTTTAGTTAATAGTTAATTGTTCTTAATTCGATTCTTTAGATTTTTTTTCCTCCAATGCCTTTACAAGTCCGGCCACTTTCTGCTCTCCGCTTAACAAAGCAGAGATAACATTCTTGGCAGGAGATTGCAGAAGTGCAATGATATCTCCAATCAGCTCATTCTTAGATTTGAGCTGGCTCAAGGCCTCAAGGTTTTCTTCCCCAAGGAAAAGAGCAGTGTCTACGGAAGCAGCTTTCAAAACGGGTTTTTCACCGTTCTGTCTCTTTCTATATTCTTTAATAACTTTTGCAGGAAGGTTGCCAACTTCACCGGCAAATATTACTCCTGAAAATCCATGCAGTGCACTAAATATTTCTGAAAAATCAGCATTCTGTTTTTCAAGTGCTTTGCGAATGAGGGTGTTTTTGTACACACCGTATTCAATACCCCTTTCATAACAAAGCCTTCTGAATGCATTAACCTGGGCTACTGTTAGTCCAGAGGCATCAGTGATATAGAATGTGTTAGCTGCAGAAAACTTATCCGCCAGCTTTTCAATGATATTTGCTTTTTCGTCCCTGGTCATAATCTTAGATACCTGGAATTGAGTTTTTGTCTATTGTGATGCCTGGGCTCATGGTTGATGACAAGCAAATGCTTTGGAAATATGAACCCTTAGCAGATGCAGGCTTCAGTTTAGCCACAGTTTGAATAAGCTCCATTGCATTTTCCCTGATTTTCTCAGGTGTGAATGAAACTTTGCCAATGCTTGCATGTATAATTCCGGTCTTGTCAACCTTAAAGTCGATCTTACCTTGCTTAACTTCATTTACTGCTTTACCAACTTCCATTGTAACAGTACCAGCCTTAGGGTTTGGCATTAAACCTCTTGGACCAAGTACTTTACCAAGTTTACCAACTTTAGCCATTACAGTTGGCATGGTAATGATAACGTCAATGTCCGTCCAGCCTCCTTCAATTTTAGTAATATACTCATCAAGACCTACATGTTCCGCCCCTGCATCTTTCGCTTCCTGCACTTTATCAGGCGTACAAAGAACAAGTACGCGAACGCTTTTACCTGTTCCATGCGGAAGGGCAACAACGCCTCTTACCATCTGATCTGATTTTTTGGGATCAACACCCAAACGTATATCTACATCAACAGAGGCATCAAACTTTGTGAAAGTGATGTCTTTTAATAGTGCTGCCGCGTCATCCAGAGAATACTCTTTCTCTGCATTATATTTGGCTAATACAGCCTTTCTGTTTTTTGAAATCTTTCCCATTGCATTAATCAGTTTTCCCAGGGTGCAGTTCCTGTTACAGTAATACCCATGCTTCTTGCAGTGCCGGCAACCATCTTCATAGCTGACTCAACTTTAAAAGCATTCAAATCAGGCATTTTGGTTTGAGCAATAGCCTTCACCTGATCCCAGGTGATTGAACCCACCTTGTTTCTGTTAGGCTGTGCCGAACCTTTATCTTTTTTAGCAGCTTCTAAAATCAGGTTAGCTGCCGGAGGAGTTTTAATAACAAAATCAAAACTCTTGTCATTGTAAATTGAAATCAGTACCGGAAGTACCTGACCCTGCTTATCCTGAGTTCTTCCATTAAACTGTTTGCAGAAGTCCATAATGTTCAAACCTTTTGAACCAAGTGCTGGACCAATCGGAGGTGCCGGATTTGCCTGCCCTCCCTTAACCTGCAATTTTAGATATCCTATTATTTCTTTAGCCATTGTAGTACTAGTCTACCTTTTCTACCTGCATATAATTCAACTCAACGGGGGTGTTTCTTCCGAAAATTTTCACCATAACATTGAGTTTCTTTTTCTCTTCAAAGATCTCTTCAACAGTTCCTGTAAAACCACTGAAGGGACCATCCATTACTTTAACAGACTCACCTTTAATAAAAGGCGTGTCCAGTTTTTCTTCAAACTCATCAACCTCCTCAACCTTCCCAAGAATTCTGTTCACTTCAGATTGCCTGAGTGGTACCGGAGTTTTTGAATCTCCGCTGCTGCCTCCCAAAAATCCTATCACCCCTGGTGTGTTTTTTACTACGTGGCTCGCTTCTCCGTTTGTCAAATCAGCTGAAACCAGCACATATCCAGGGAAAAAATTACGTTCTCTTACCCTTTTTTTTCCATTCCTCATCTCATAAACCTTCTCTGAAGGAATAAGTACCTGTGGAATGTATTCACTTAGTTTTTCACGCTCAATCTCAGTTTCCAGGTAAGATTTTACTTTCTTTTCCTGCCCGCTAATTACCCTGAGTACGTACCACTTCAACTCACCCATTGTGTACCCAGGTTAACGCAGTTCACGATAAAACCACTCCAGACTTTTTTCAAAACCCAGATCAATTAGTCCGATGATAATGGCAAAAATTAAAGAGGCCACTAAAACAAGAATTGCACTGCTCTGTAACTCACTGCGCTTAGGCCAAGTTACTTTGTAGCGCATCTCATCGTAGCTTTCTAAGATGTATGTCTTTAATTTCTGCATTTTCAGGAACCTTAAAATTTATTTCTTCAAATCAAGCTGACTGGTATAACAGCCTATGGCTTTTTTTACCTGTTTAAGCGTATTTTCTCCAAAATTTGCACGGGTGGAGAGACTCGAACTCCCAGCCTGCGGTTTTGGAGACCGCTGCTCTGCCAATTGAGCTACACCCGTAAAAATACCCCTGCAACTCAAAAGGACTGCAAAGGTATAAGAATATCAATAGAAAACAAAAGCGTTACTGAAAATTCAGTAACGCTTTATATTGAGTTTTAGACGATTAATCTAAGATTTCAGTTACCTGACCCGAGCCTACGGTGCGGCCACCTTCGCGAATAGCGAAACGTAGACCTTTTTCCATAGCAATCTTATTGATCAGGGTTACTTCGATGGTAACGTTATCACCAGGCATAACCATTTCTACACCTTGAGGTAACATAATTTCACCCGTTACGTCAGTAGTGCGGAAATAGAACTGAGGACGGTATTTGTTAAAGAATGGTGTATGACGGCCCCCTTCTTCCTTGCTCAGAACGTAAACCTCAGCCTTAAATTTAGCATGAGGCGTTACTGAGTTAGGCTTACAAATAACCATACCTCTGCGGATATCAGTCTTTTCGATACCACGTAACAAAAGACCTACGTTATCACCGGCTTCACCTCTGTCAAGAATTTTACGGAACATCTCCACCCCTGTAACAGTTGATGTAAGGTTTTCTGCACCCATACCAAGAATTTGTACAGGGTCACCTGAGTTGATAACTCCACGCTCAATACGACCTGTAGCAACAGTTCCACGACCAGTAATTGAGAACACGTCTTCAACAGGCATCAAGAAATCTTTGTCAATTAATCGAACTGGAAGAGGAATATACTCATCAACAGCCTTCATTAATTCTTCAACTTTCTCAACCCACTTAGGCTCTCCGTTTAGGGCACCCAAAGCAGAACCTCTAACCACTGGAATATCATCGCCAGGGAAATCGTAAGAAGAAAGAAGTTCTCTTACTTCCATTTCTACCAGGTCAAGTAATTCAGGGTCATCTACCAAGTCAACTTTGTTCATGAAAACAACTATTGCTGGTACACCTACCTGACGAGCAAGCAGGATGTGCTCACGTGTTTGAGGCATAGGACCATCAGTAGCAGCAACTACCAAAATGGCGCCATCCATCTGAGCAGCTCCAGTAACCATGTTTTTCACATAGTCAGCGTGACCAGGACAGTCTACGTGTGCGTAGTGTCTGTTCACAGTCTGGTACTCAACGTGAGAAGTGTTAATGGTAATACCCCTTTCTTTTTCTTCAGGAGCATTATCGATTGATGAAAAGTCTCTTTCAGCTGCGAGACCTTTTGATGCAAGCACTTTAGTGATTGCAGCAGTTAGCGTAGTTTTTCCATGGTCAACGTGACCAATTGTTCCTACGTTAACGTGCGGTTTGGAACGGTCAAATGTTTCTTTAGCCATATCTGAAAATTCAATTAAGTTTAAAGTGTATAATTAATTTATAAGTTTCCATTAATTCTTACTCCCTTCTTTATTAAGAAGAGATATACACCCCAAACATTTTAAGCCTCTCGAATAAGGGTTTATTCGCCCGAAAAAATTGACTTTATTCATGATGGTTCGCTAAGCCATCTAAAATCAGATTCTTTCAAAAAAACAGTAAAAAATATCCGGGACTTCCTCCCGAACAATATGGCTATTGCCACTCAGAGCTGTTGATGAGAATTGAACTCACGACCTCTTCCTTACCAAGGAAGTGCTCTACCCCTGAGCTACAACAGCTTTTCCTTGGTATTGGGACCAGGCATCATGAAATCAATGCCTT
>DAOLDI010000226.1:0-4450 GCA_035327445.1 Cyclobacteriaceae bacterium
CAAAGCTAATCATGGCATCAAGTGCAGCGCGAACTGAGCGACCTGTGAAAAGTACATCATCAACCAGTATCACATTTTTACCTTCCAGTATAAAGGGCACACGGGTTTCATTGGCTTTCACCGGGCTTTCTCTGCGCCTGAAATCATCGCGGTGAAAGGTGGTATCTAATACGCCAAATGGAATTTTGGTCTTCAGGTCTTTCTCAAGTTTCTTATGAATCATTTCGGCCAGAAATACGCCTCTTGGCTGCATGCCTATGATGACTGAATCGTTAAAATTGGTGTGATTTTCAATTAATTGCTGGCAAAGACGGCTGATGGTGATATCCAGGAGGTCCGCATCGAGAATTATTTTCTTTTGCATAATGTCAGCTCTGCAAATATAGAAAATATCCCGGCTATGCCTGTGAATCAGGGCTATAATTCTTCTGCCTGCTCGTAGCTGAGCTTATTCAAAAAAAATACGCGCCTGAATTTACTCTTGCTGCCATTTTTGTTTCGAATGGTCTGTATGCCATAGGATAAAAAGTAGTTATCGTACCAGTTTTCCAGTCCGGCCATGCGTGAGTCATGCCCCGGAAAAATCTGGTCGCCACTGAGGGAGAGGTTAAGTGGCTTTATGCTTTTGCCGGTAAGCACTTTATTTTCCTGTATGATTTTGGAGCGCACTGTATTATCAAACACATACAAAAGGGCAATGCTGTTATGGCTTGTATCCTGGTAGGCCCTTACAAATGGTTTTAGTTCATCGTTCAATACATTATTCAGTTCAAAGCTGTTGTCCCACAGTAATTTCCCTTCTTTGCTTATACCTAAAATAATAGCATGCGTAAATCTGTAGTCGGTTAATACTTTGCCGCGTGTTAGATAGCCCGACATTAATGTATTGGCATAAGAACTTCGCATGTAGCGATAGAATGGATAGTAGGCGTGACCGATAAATACCAATTGATCATTATGTTCAAAAATATCATCAATGATTACCCGGTACTTATACCTTAGTTTTTTGCCGGTAATTTTTTTTCTCTGAATTTTTTGCTGCAATTTTTCCTGCTTCTCTTGTTTCATGTAACTGAAGAAATTCTCCAGTTCGCCATAATTGTATAGCTGCAGTTTTTGATTTTTATCTTCATCAATTTTTACTATGAATATGCCTTTCGATTTATCAAAATTTGGATTGCCGTAAGTACCTGCCAATACTTGTTCTCTGCCGGGCAATAACATTGATCTGCCTGTTAACAATGTGTTGGCAGGGTCAGATGAAATCATGTCACTCTTAAGCAGGTTGCCAAGCGGAGAAAAATATTTTATCCAGAGTGTTTGTTTCTGCAAAATATGTTCGCCTCTGGTAATAATTTCATAGGAGCCATCTTCATAGGCTTGCATTTGTATAAGCTCACCGGGTTCATTTACAAAGCCTGGTAATATTTTGGATTGCTGCGTGGAATAATCAAAGAAATAGACTAGCGGTCTGTCGTCATAATAACCACCAATTAAAGCGCCAAAGCGTGTTATTTTGAAACCAGCAAAGTATACCGGCAACTTATTATCAACCATGTAATAATTGTAATTACCATCGCTGCTGCGCATGTAAATTATTTCCATGTGTTGAGAATTAATATCGCGCGGAGCAAACAGAAAGGCAATGTTTCCTTCGTAAACATCAAAGGCAGCTAAATACAGGTAGTCATCAACCGGTAGGTAACCTCCCCAGATGGGCTGTAAATCATTGTTGTACAGTTTAATGTCGAGCATGTACTGGTCTTTCACATAAATTTCCCTGAACAGCAAGACACCATGCATTGATATTGGTATTATCTGATAGCCCTTTTCATAGGGTAATAATTGAAATTCAATTCGATTAACTTGTTTAATTTCACCTTGTGCAATTGAAAAGCCGATAGTACTGCTGATTAATAAAATACCGAAGAAAAATCTCATGCTGAATTTAACGGAGAAAATGCGCCTGGGTTAGTTTACCTCAAGGGTATTGATAAAGAAAACCTTTCGATATACAGTACCTTCTTTGGTTTTGTTTTTAAGTATTTGTGTGCCGAAAGCTACAAATTTATTATCGTACCAATATTCCAGGTTGCCTTGATTAGCACTGTTGTTTCTCACAATGATATCACTGCTTGAAGAAAGCGGTATTTGCTGCGCCATAAGATTTTCTACCACCCTGTTCTCTTGAATTACTTTTGATCTCACAGCATTATTGAACATATAGAGCAGGTAAAGCTTATTGTCTTCTTCGTTTTTGTAAGTCCTCACAAATTCTTTCAAATCATACGAAAGTATATCGCTGGTTTCAAAGCTATTATCCCATAGCAAATTTCCTGACTTATCTAATCCTATAATGACGGCATGTGTGTATCTGAATCCATCAAACACCAGGTTGTTACCATATGGATTACCATAAAGTAAAGTACTTGATTGTTTATATCGGGGATAGAATGCCTGGCCAATCAAAATGTACTGATCTTCATATTCAAAAATTTCCTGCACAAAAAGTCTGTAGCTCAACCTGACTTTGCGGCCTTTGATTTTTTTTCTTTGAAGTCTTTCTTTTACACGGTCTTTCTTTTTGCTGCGCAGGTAATTGAAAAAATTCTCAAGCTCGGCATAGTTGTAATATTTAAGGTCGTCTACATTGTTGCTTCCATTTACACCGGTAAAAATGCCTCTCGAAAATTCTAAGCCCCTGCGCCCATACACACCGGCAATAATTTGCTTGTTATCTGCTGTAGGTATTGTTCTTCCAAATATCAATGTGGTTTTATCTTCAGGCCGCATCATGTTGTTGGTAAGCAATGTACCTTCTTTATCAAATCCTTTGATCCAGAGTATCCTGCTTTTGTCAATAAATTTTCCGCTGGTAATTACTTCAAAAGTTCCATCAGCATACACTTCTATCTGATTAATTTCTCCGGGTTCGTTTACAAAGCCGGGTAATATTCTTGACTTCAGAGTAGCATAGTTGAAGTAGTAAACCAAGGGTCTGTCATTGAAGTATCCGCCTATGAGTGCGCCATCTTCTTTTACCCGGTAACCCCATTGCCTGATGGGCAGTGGATTATCAACATTATATATGTAGTATAAACCTGTTTCTATATTGAAGTTCATGATCACCATCTGTGTTTCATAATAGGCTCTTGGCCTGAAAAGCACAGACAGGGTATTTTCAAACAGGTCATAATCTGCAACGCGCAGCCTGCGGTCAACCGGCACATAACCTCCCCATTTTTTTTCAAAGTCTTTACCTAATAACTGAACATCCAGCAGGTATTTGTCAGCAATAAATAATTCTCTTAAAAGAAATAAACCTTCATCGCCCATGGGTATCACATTGTAGCCGGGTTCGTTATCTCTTAACTGTAATTCGAAGCGTTCTATATAGCTAACTTGTGCATGTGCAGCTAAAGGGCAAATGAGCAAACAGCAGCATACTGTGCCTAAGAAATTATTGAATGCTGATTTTATTAATATAAAAAACATTTCTGTTGCTAGAGTCCTCATCTTTGCCTGCACCTTTAATACTTTGATAACCCCATAGCAGCATGTGATTACCGTACCAGTACCTGATGGCGCCTTCTTCCTTGCGCTCATTACGCAGTACTTCATCAGGATGATTTAACAAAATTGGGAGTTCTTCTGTTGCGCGTTCTTTGGTTTCAAAATCGTATTTATTAACAATCAGTTCCTTTTCATGCTTGTAAAATACATAAGCGGCAGCATTATCCATGTAAATATCAGATACCTGCTCTGTGTTTACTTTTTTGACCTGTTTAAAAGGGAAGCCGATATCCCAGAGAATATTTCCGTTATGGTCGAAAGCAATAAGCAAACTTTGTGTGAATTTCTTTTCGTAGCTCATGGGTTGGTTCATGGCACCGAAGGGATAACCATAATAATGGGGCGCGTAAAATCTGCGGTTGTAGCCGTAGTTATAATTATAGAAGGGGTTGTAATAATCTGCTCCGTAAAAATTAGGCGGGGGAGGTGGTGTTGATGACTGCTGAAAGGCCTCGCCATATAAAATAAATGCGTGCTCGTTTTCAAGGATTCCTAATGGCAAAAAGCTGCTGCCAAATTCCAGGTTTCTGCCCCGGTTGGCCAGGTTTTGTGCTTTGCGCCTGTACTTACGCGCTTTTTTTTCACCCATATAATTAAAGAAGTCGTCAAGCTGATCATAATGCAAAAAACGAATTTCGTGTTCGGCAAAAGGATCAACCACTGCGCTGAAAAACCCTATCGACTGCCTTGAGTTTCTGTTTCCGAATGAACCAACCAAGAGCATGTCGTCTCTTATTAAGGCGCTGCTTGTGCCGGTATGTAATTTGGTGTGTGGGTCTACATCAAACTCATCTTCAATCAGCAGGTTGCCCATGGCGTCATAAGTTTTGAGTTTAAGTTTTTTCAGATCAACACTGGTTTGTTCAAACAGCAATAC
>DAOLDI010000227.1:0-4445 GCA_035327445.1 Cyclobacteriaceae bacterium
CCTAATGGTGATATCATTCAAACCCTGGAGCGCTTAATTGCCGAGCTAAAACAAGGTGGCCTGGATGCTAAAACCAAAGCAGAACATGTAAAAATGATTGTGCACCTGGTGGGTGATATACATCAGCCTTTGCATGTTGGCAAAGAAGGTGATAAAGGTGGTAATGATATAAGAGTTACCTGGTTTAGAAATAACTCTAACCTGCACCGCGTGTGGGACAGTGATATAATTAATGGAACTCAATTAAGTTACACCGAGCTGGCAGAATCTTTAGGCAGACCTGATAAGGAAACATTGACAAAATGGCAAAAAGCCGGTGTGCGCGAATGGGCCAAAGAGTCAATGACTTACCGCGAACGCATTTATGATATTGGAGATGGCAACCTGAGTTACGAATACAGTTACAAGAATTATGACCTGGTGAAACTGCGCATTCTGCAGGCAGGTGTTCGTATGGCGGCTGTGTTTAACGAGATTTTTGGTTAATGCCCGGATAATAGGCATTAGGCAAGTGACATTAGGGATTTAGAATTGGAATTTGCCTTGAAGTACTTTTGCTACTGTGAGTTCTTCCACTTCTCATAGGCAATTCCAAAAGCGTGTTCTCCAGATTTGATGAGTTCTTTAGCCCTGTAAAACTCAAAAGTGCCACAGGTATCGCGCGATACATTCACAACAAGTTCGGGTTTGTGTAGTTGAATTAAAACTTCAGTCAGGCGGTCTTGCAACAAATCAAAAGAGGTGTTAAGTAAATCAAAATACCCTAAATGTTCATTGGCTTCTTTAGATTCTCGTTCAAAAGAAAAAACCTGTGAAAAAAATTTATCTATTCTTTTCTGATAAGCAGCTTCTTTCTTTTCATTTTCAATATTCAGTTTAAAAGGTTCAATTGAAGCATTTACATTTACTGCTACAACTATTTCTTCTTCTGATTTTTTCTTGACCTGATTTAAAGGCAATGGATTCAATACTCCCCCATCAACCAAAGTTTTCTTTCCCCATGTTGCAGGAGTTACTACAGTTGGTATTGCTACCGAAGCGCGCAAAGCGTGAAACAAACTTCCGTTTTTATACAGCACTTCATTTTTAGAACTTATATCAGTAGCTACCGCACAAAAAGGAATTTCGAAATCTTCTATATAATGATCCCCAATCAAATCCTCTATGACTTTGAATACACGTTCGCCCTTTACAAAACCTTGTGTTGAAAAAGTGAAATCAACCAGCTTAAATACATCATACTTATCCAGGTTAAGCAGCCACTTTTTGTACATATCCAGTTTTCCTGCACAGTAAATTCCTCCTACTAAGGCTCCCATAGAACAACCAGCTACGGATTTAATCTCAAAATCATTTTTGATTAATTCTTCAATTACGCCTATGTGTGCAATACCTCTTGCGCCTCCGCTTCCTAACACTAAGTGAATTTGTGGCTTCATTTGTGAAACATTAAACAATTTTAATACAAATATTTTATTGATTTCAATTATCTTAATGTCAGAATCAATAATTGATAAGCTATGAAAAATATTATTTTCTCATTTTTTGTCTTATCCCTTGCTTTTAATCAAGCCTTTGCACAAACGCATGATTTTCTAACTACACGCGAAGAAGCATTCAGAGGTTACAGCATCAAACAAGGAAATGATTATCTCAGACGAAAAGAGGTTGCGCAAATGATGGAAGTTAATCCATTAGCTTCGGAAATTTTCAAAATATCATCCACTCACAGAACCATTGGGTTGACCACTGGATGGATAGGATCTGGTTTATTTTTTTACTCATTAATAAGGTTTGAGCAAGGGCAAAATACTATGCCTTTATTACTTGTCTCAAGCATACTTGTTATCCCAAGCCCATATTTCATATTATCGAGCAGAAACAAAGACAGAGAAGCCATTGATCTGTATAATTTTGATCAGTGCTGCAAAACAGGTTCTAACAGAACAAATGCTGAGTTGAAAGCAAGCGTATTTCCTCCCAGGTTGAGTCTTACCTTCAAATAAAAAAAGGCATCCGAAACCGGATGCCTTCCTTTTTTATTTACACTGAAAATTAATTCATGCGCTTCAAGTACCGATAAAACTCACTGTCGGTAGAAATAATCAGGCTTGTTTCCTCATCAATAGATTTTTCAATACTTTCCATAGACCGCAAGAAGTTATACAATGAGCGGGTATCTGCATTTCGGTTGTAAGCTGCCGCGTATACAGCGGTTGCTTCAGCATCTGCCCTACCTCTTATTTTTTCTGATTCCCTGATGGCTTCAGATTTTATCTGGGCAAGGTCGCGCTCTTTATTACCCTGTATTTTACTGGCTTCACCCTGACCTTCTGACCTGAACTGATCGGCAATACGGTTACGCTCAGAAATCATCCTGTCATACACACGCTGTCTAACTTCATCTACATAATTCATGCGCTTAAAACGGAAATCAAGAATGCGTATGCCCAGATCTGTTGTGCGTTCATTTGCTTTCTGTAATATAAGTGCTTCAATTTTATCTCTTCCAACAGTAATGGCATCCAAATTTTCAAGTTCGCCAATTATGTCTTCAGAAATTTCAGGATCACGATTAGTTGATCTTACCAGATCAAGTAAATCATTACTTGCTATAGCATTGCGGGTTTCTCCATCTAAAATATCATCGAGTCTTGATTGAGCAGAGCGCTCATCTTTCAAACGCATGAAAAACTGCAGGGGATTTGTAATTTCCCAGCGTGCATAGGTATCAACAAAAATAAATTTCTTGTCTTTTGTAGGCACCTGATTGGGGTCACCATCCCATTCAAGAAATCTTTTATCAAAGAACTGGACCTTCTGAATGTAAGGCAATATAAAATTAGGTCCAGGGTTGGTACGTGGTTCACCTACCGGTTTACCAAACTGCGTTACAATGGCTTGTTGTGTTTCATCTAAAATAAAGAAACTATTGAGTAAAGTAATAACAGCAAAGGCAGTTACTACAATAAAGGCTATTCTTTTAGTTTGCATTTTTTCCTTTGTTTAACTTGTCAAGATTCAATAAGGGTAAAACATTATTTCCCTTATCATCTACTATAATTTTACTGCCAATTTTTGGCAACACACGTTCCATCGTTTCAAGATAAATTCTTTTACGTGTTACATCCGGTGCTTTTGAATAGGCTTCATATAACAAATTGAAACGTTCTGCTTCACCTTTTGCTATGTTTACTCTGTTCAAAGCGTAAGCTTCTGCCAATTGAATGGTCTCTTCGGCCTCACCTCTTGCGCGAGGAATAATTCTGTTGTATTCAGATTCTGCCTGGTTTATCAATGTTTCTCTTTCTTGCTGCGCCTGGTTAACTGCATTAAAAGAAGGCTTCACCGTCTCAGGCGGGTTAACATCCTGCAGTACAACCTGGTCAATCCTGATGCCGTTCTGATATTCAGCACACATTTTTTGCAGTAAAACTTCTACACTAGAAGCCACCTCTTGCCTGCCAATGGTTAGTACTTCATTCACAGTTCTGTCGCCAACAATTTTGCGCATGGCTGCTTCAGACATATCGCGCAAAGTTTTATCTGCATTACGCACCCTGAAAAGGTATTGATAAGAATCAACAATGCGGTACTGAACTACCCACTCTACATCAGCCATGTTCAAATCACCGGTTAACATCATTGATTCATCTCCAAAACTTCTTTTTGAATAAGAGGTTCTGGTATCTGATGAAGTGGTACGAAACCCAAATTCCTGCTTCAACTGTCGTTGCACCGGAATTTTGTACATTTTTTCAATACCAAAAGGCAGAATAAAATTCAAACCGGGTTGCACCGTTCTTGAATACTCGCCCAGGTAAAGCACAACGCCTTCTTCTTCGGGTCCTACTGTTCTTAAAGAAGTAAGCACCACCCAGAAAAGGACAATACCAATAGCTACTTTTTTGAAATGCTTCTTTAACAATCCAAGAAGCCCTTCTACATCTCGATTACTCATAATTAATAAGCTTAAATGTTTATGGATTCAATTTGAGAGCTGACAAAATTTTACATCAGCTTTGATATGTCAATACTACGAAGTTTTAAGTGCATTGTTCATTAAATCATTTTAATTAAGTAAGTGATTTTTTTGCCCACTGTCAATCAATCACTTGCATGTTCAGCTTAAATTTTCAACCTTAAGCCTCTTAACGCTTAAAATCATGACAAGAATTTTGATTAGCCTTTGCCTGCTTTGTTTAGCAATTTCTTTAAGTGCCCAAAGAGGCAGAACTCCTGCCCAAAGCCCGGCACCCGCCTTTAATGCTGAATTATACAGTGGCCTTAAATGGCGCAATATTGGTCCCTACAGGGGTGGCCGTTCGGGTGCGGTATCGGGTGTTATTAATAATGACCAGGTGTATTTTGTTGGCTATACCGGAGGAGGACTATGGAAAACAGAAAATGCCGGCATTTCATGGTTCAATATCTCAGATCAATAT
>DAOLDI010000228.1:0-4407 GCA_035327445.1 Cyclobacteriaceae bacterium
GGCAAAAACGTTGATGAAGGCATACGCCAGGCATTTATTAATCAGGAAACCGGCCGTTTCGACCGCGACCTCGTAAATCAATACCTGCAAAATATGCGCAGCTACCCTGCTGAAGAGCAAATTCGCTGGGAATTATACAAGCAAAACCTGGTACCCGGCAGACAAAGGCTCAAGTATGAAAACCTGATTCTTTCTGCCACCTATGTTACCATGGCAGAAGCTGAGCGTGAATATCACAACCAGAACGATGTGGCTGAATTGAAATATTTATTCGTTCCTTTCTACAGCATCAGCGATTCAATTGCTGAGCCAACAGATGCGCAGTTAAGAGCCTATTACAACAAACATAAAGCAAAGTATAAAACGCAGGAAAGCAGAGACCTGAGCTTCATCTCGTTCCCTGTTATACCCTCTGCAGCAGATACACTGGCCATCAGAGAAGAATTGCTCGACATTATCAAAGAGTTTCAGCTTGTTGAAGATGATTCTATATACGCTGTAAATAATTCAGATGGTTTAGATGCTTTTGTTTCCTACAACAAGTCATCTTTGCCTGATTATATCTCGGCATTCAATCCAGCTAAAGGTGAAATTCTTGGTCCTATCATGCAAGATGGCAACTACCAGGTAATCAAAGTTTCTGATATCACCAGCGACACCACTTTTTATGCACGCGCAAGACATATCCTCATCAGGGCTGATGATGAAAGTACTGCTTCAAAAAATGCTGCCAGAATAAAAGCAAGAGGTATATTAAATGAAATTAAGGCAGGTGCCGATTTTGTGGCTAAAGCCGCAGAACATGGTAGCGATGGAACAGCCGGCAGAGGTGGAGATTTGGGCTGGTTCAGCTCAGGAATGATGGTAAAGCCATTTGAAGATGCAGTTTTTGGCGCCAAACAATCAGGTTTATTGAATGATGTAGTTGAAACGGATTTTGGTTTCCACATTATTGATGTAACTAACGTAAAAGAAAATACAGTTTATAAGCTGGCCGTTGTTGAAAGAGAAATTATTGCGAGTGATGAAACGCGCAATGAGGCATTCCGTGAGGCAGATATTTTTGCAAGTGAAGTAAGTGGCATCAAAGGCTTTAATGAAGCTGCAGATAAAGCAGGTATCATTGTAAGAGATGCTAAAGGAATTGGCGCGGCTGACAGGAGAATAACCGGCTTGGGAGATGCCAGACAAATTGTACAGTGGTTATACCGCGATGCATCAGTAGGTAAAGTTTCTGATGTGTTTGATTTGGATGATGAATACATCATTGCGGTAATGACGGGCAAAGTTGATGAAGGTTACCGCTCACTTGAAGAAGTAAAGGAAGAAATACTTCCGATAGTGCGCAATGAAATAAAAGGAAGTAAAATCATTGAAAAGCTAAATGCACTCAGCGGAACTATTGAAGAAGTTGCAGCAGCATTTGGCAACGATGCAAGTGTTTTAAGAACTAGTGACCTAAGATTAAATGCCAACTCCATGAACAGCATTGGGTTTGATCCTGCTGCGGTAGGCAGTGCCTTTGCGCTTGAGTCTGGCGCAAGAAGTAAAGCTATTGCTTTTGACAACGGGGTTGCCATCTTTGAAATGCAAAACAGAACAACTGCTCCAACTCTTGGTGATTATACCATTTATAAAAATCAATTAGAACAAACTGCTCGCAGCAGGGCCACATTTGGTATTGCCGAGGCCATTAAAGATGCTGCCAGTATTAAAGATGAACGTTACAAGTTTTATTAATTTATCGCTCAAAAACATTTTAAACCCGGCCGGAACAACACCGTCCGGGTTTATTGTTTAGAAGCAAGCAAAATAAATACAAGCATGATAGACAAAGACTGGATAATTGGTTTCAAAGAAAAGCTTGATCAGCATTATTCATGGCCTGCTTTATATACTTACAAATTCATTGTGCCCAAGGGTAAAGAAGTAGAAGTAAAGCAACTTTTTCCGAGACACGAAACTACAGAGAAGGCTTCTGCTCAAGGGAATTATACCAGCATTACCATAAAAATGATGATGCCCTCAAGCGATGCGGTAGTGAAGGTTTATGAAGATGCATCAGCAATAGAAGGTATCATTGCTTTGTAAATAAACAATTGCTGCTTACCTTAATTCAATAATTAAAAGCTATGTGGAAAGAAGAAAATAATCGCTTAAGAAAAACTTTTCAGTTCAGTAATTTTATTGATGCCTTCGCTTTTATGACACGCGTGGCCATAGTAGCAGAAAAAATGAACCATCATCCTTACTGGACCAACGTTTACAATACCGTAAGCTTTGAATTAAGCACACATGATGCGGGTGATATCGTTACAGAAAAAGATCATGCATTAGCGCGGGCAATTGATCAATTAGTGTAAGTGGAAACTAAAGAGAAAACCTCCTTATACCTGGTGCCAACACCCATTGGCAACATGGAAGATATTACACTTAGAGCTATACATATTTTAAATACAGCTGATACCATTCTTGCCGAAGACACCCGAAAATCGGGCATACTGTTAAAGCATCATCAAATAAGTAAGCCATTGCACAGTTTTCATACTTTCAATGAACACAAAGTGCTGAACGGCTTAATTGAGCGCATGAAAAAAGGCGAAGTGTTTGCCTTGATAAGCGATGCCGGTACCCCAGGCATTTCTGATCCCGGATTTTTGATAGTGCGGGCTTGCTTGCAACATGAAATTAAAATTGAATGTTTACCCGGTGCAACTGCTTTTGTACCTGCATTAATTAAGTCTGGTCTGCCTTCTGACAGATTTGCTTTCGAGGGTTTCCTTCCGCACAAAAAAGGAAAACAAAGTTTGTTGCAAAAACTATCGGAGGAAGAAAGAACTATGATCTTCTATGAATCACCCTACCGCCTGGTGAAAACATTAGAGCAGATGATGACGTTTTTTGGCAAAGACAGAAAGGCTTCTGTTTCCAGAGAACTCACCAAACTCTTTGAAGAAACCGTTAATGATACACTTGAAAACCTGCATGCATATTTCTCGGCTAAAGAAGTTAAAGGCGAAATAGTTATAGTTGTTGAAGGTAAAAAATAACAAATATTATCCCGCGCTGGTAGCAGCAGGTACAGCTTTGTTAATCATTGCTGCGCCTTGGTTAGCCTACATTGTTTTTCTTGTTCCGGCAGGTTTATTAATTCTGCTTTCAAGTGATGAGCACATGGGGGGCAATAAGCTCTTGCTTAAATCTGCTTATGTGTTGACAGCATTACTTGCAGGTTTTGGAATCAGCGCGCTCATAAATAATGGCAACATGGCTGCTGCACTCGCAAGCGCATTAACTGTTAGTCTGGCAGGTATTACTTACCTGTTCTTTATCAAATACAATAAAAATAAGCTGGGGCAGTTTACTTTTTTGATCTTCTACTTAGGATTTCAATACCTGCAGATTAAATTTTTTGCTCCATTACATCCGGTTTTTCTGGCAGATGCCTTTCAAAGTAGTTTTGGCTGGACACATTACACCGGATATCTGGGCATAGAAGTATGGATAATTTGGATTGGCTTAAACCTTTATACGGCATTTTTCAGGGTCGAACGTATTGTTATACCCTCGCTGATTTTTGCTGCTCTTATTTTTCTTGGAGGAATTTTGATTGCTGATGAAATGCAACAAAATGCAATAGGCAAAATTCAAATGCTTGAACTCTACAGCACAGGCTCAGCCAGTAAGCGATACCAGGAAAATGCCGAATGGTTAGCCAGAACTGCCGCTTGGGTTTCTGCGTTAATGATTGTGCTTACCTTTGTGAGCTTTAAAACAAAAAAATCAAGATGAAAGAACTGCAAAATATTCAGGCACAAGTAGCTGAAACCTGTTTGGAAGTGGGGCAGTTCATCCGAAATGAACTCAAAGGCTTCAGTAAAAACAATATTGAGCAAAAAGAAGGATTCAACAACCTGGTATCGTATGTAGACAAAACTGCAGAGAGACAGTTGGTAGAAGCTTTAAGTAAAATTCTTCCTGAAGCAGGTTTCATTACAGAAGAAGGTACAGTGGCAACAGGGCAACAGGCATATAAGTGGATTATCGATCCGCTGGATGGTACTACCAATTTTGTACACGGGCTACCCGTATTTGGCATTAGTGTAGCACTTGCGCACGAAAATAAGCCTATACTCGGCACAGTATATGAAATCAATCACAACGAACTATTTACGGCAGCCGCTGGATTACCTGCACTTTGTAATAATCAGGAAATAAGAGTGTCCTCAGCCAAAACATTAGATCAGGGTTTATTTGCTACAGGTTTCCCTTATCATGGATATGATAAAATTCCAACTTACCTGCACATCATTCAAGACTTTTTAAAGAACACTCACGGATTGCGCAGAATGAGAAGTGCTGCTATTGACCTGGTTTATGTGGCTTGTGGTCGGTTTGAAGGATTCT
>DAOLDI010000229.1:0-4386 GCA_035327445.1 Cyclobacteriaceae bacterium
GAATGCCCGCCCATTACAGGCAAACGCACTGTAGTAGCCGTTACACCAATGCTGTAGTCGTTCAGAATCTTTTTGGTTTCATTCACCATCTTCATTTCTTCCTTGGTGTAGGCGTTATCGGTAAACACATCAATATGCGGCAACACGTTCATGTCTATGCGATGCGGATAAACTTTATTGCCTTCAATGCCTTTGCGTTCATCCATCAATTGTTGCACGGCATCTTTACCTGTACCGGTAACCGACTGGTAAGTAGACACCACAATTCTTTTCAGTTTGTATTTCACATGCAAAGGGGCGAGCGCCATTACCATTTGTATGGTGGAGCAATTCGGGTTGGCAATGATGCGGTCGTCAATGCGCAGCACGTGGCCGTTCACTTCGGGCACAACCAGTTTGTGTTCGGGGCTCATGCGCCAGGCAGAAGAATTGTCAATTACAATGCAGCCTTTCTCAGCAAACTTAGGCGCCCATTCCAGGGAAGTGCTTCCACCTGCTGAAAAGATGGCAACATCAGGCGATTGATTGCAGGCATCTTCCATGCTGATGATGCTGTATTCCTTTCCCTTAAAGGCAATTTTCTGCCCTACCGATTTGGCCGAAGCTATCAGCAGCAATTCATCAAACTCAAAATTTCTTTCTTCGAGTACGCTCAGTATCTCTTGTCCTACCAAGCCGGTAGCCCCCACAACAGCCAGTTTCATATCATTCTTAAAATTTGAAAAGTGGGCAAAATTAGTATTTTTGTTTATACCGCATAAATGCCAAAACCTTAATTTATGCCAACAACGAAAGGCCTTTTGTTTGTGCTCATCACCATGCTTTGTTTCGAAGCAAAGGCGCAGTTTGTTGATGATTTTTCGGATGGGGATTTTACCAATAATCCGGAGTGGTTCGGACAAACAGACCGCTTTACAATTGATAATTTCAGGTTGAGATTAAATGCACCTGCCGTTGCAGCAACTTCTTACCTCGTTACCGCATCACAGGCAATAGAAAATGCCAGCTGGGAATTTTTTGTAAGACTGGATTTCAATCCCTCAAGCACAAATCTTGTGCGTGTATATCTGGTTTCTGATAACCCAGATTTAACTCAGCCCCTGAATGGTTATTTCGTTCGCGTAGGAGGAACTGAAGATGAAGTAAGTTTATACAGGCAAACAGGAAATACGATTACCAAAATTATTGATGGAGAAGACAAGCGCATCGACTTTAACCTGGTGGAAGTAAAGATTAAAGTTACACGCGACATAGACGGCTACTGGGAATTATTCAGCGATGTTGGTGCCACGGGCAACTATGATCAGGAAGGAAATACGATTAAAGATGAAACACACCTAAGTTCAAGCTACTTTGGTGTTTCTTGTATTTACACGCAAACACGATCAACTCATTTTTATTTTGACGATTTTGTTGTTAGCGGCATACCAGTTACTGATCGCTTCCCACCACAAGTTCTTGCAGTCGACCCTATTAATAACAATACTTTATTGATAACTTTCTCAGAAGAAGTTGAAGAACTCAGCGCAACAGATACAGAGAATTATCAACTCAGCGATGAGCTTGGAACTGCACAATCAGTTTCACTTCAGGAAAATAATTCCCAGGCCTTGGTAGCGTTCTCCTCAAGCTTTCCTAATGGCAAACTTTTAACACTTACCATTACCGGCATTGCTGATTTGGCTGAAAACATCATGGAGCCGAGCCAAACAACATTTAGATATTTTGTTCCGGAACCAGCTGAATGGAAAGACATAATTATTTCTGAATTCTTTCCAGACCCATCTCCTCCTGTTGATTTACCCAACCAGGAGTTTGTAGAGATTTACAACCGCAGCAACAAGGTTTTTAATCTGCTCAACTGGAAGCTCATTGATCCGGGAGCTAATGGCACCCTGAGAGAGCATTATTTATTTCCTGGTGATTACCTCATCCTCGCCACCAATGCGGGCGCAGCTTTATATGAAAGTTATGGAAGCGTAATGGGCGTAACGGGTATGCCTACGCTCAACAACAATGGAGATATGCTAGAACTGCGCGACCCTGATGGAAAACTTATTGATTCTTTGAGTTATGATTTGACCTGGTATCAAGACAACAGTAAAAGAAATGGTGGCTGGACTATTGAAGTAATTGATGTTGATAATTTCTGCACCGACAAAGAAAATTACAGGGCAGCTGTTGATGAGCGCGGAGGAACACCCGGAGAACAAAACTCGGTTTATGAATTGATTGAAGATAATGAAAGGCCAATTCTAAATGAATTAAGTAGTGTTGATGATAATACTTTACTGCTCAAGTTCAGCGAAAGATTAAATCCTGATGCCGTCAAAGCATCTTTTTCAATAGCACCATCACTAACAATCACCTCCATTTCTTTTGCAAATAATTTTCGCGATGAAGTAATAATCGAATTAGAAGAGACCTTGCAATTTGGAACCACCTATCAGGTTGAAGTAAGTAATGTATTTGATTGTAAAGGCAACAGCATAGATCCATTAAATGCAAGTGCTGAAATTTTAATTGTTGCAGAGCCCCCACAACTTTTAAGTCTTGAGATTATTAATGCAACAACCATTGAGTTGATATTCTCAGAAGAGTTGGAACTAAGCTCAGCCACAACGCCTACAAATTATGAATTGACTGGGGGCGTAAATCCGATGAGTATAAACAATAAAGCATCAAATATTATTGAATTGATTTTTACTGATGCGTTTATCAGCGGAAGCACATACTCGCTTTTAGTGAGTGGTGTAAAAGGAATTTATGAAAATGAAATCTTGCCAACAGAAAAATCATTTCTGTTTTTTCAACCTGTTGTGGCCAACAAGTATGATGTCATCATCACAGAATTATTTCCTGACCCTGCACCACCTGTGAATTTACCCGAGCATGAGTTTGTAGAAATATACAATCGCAGCGAGCACCTCTTTGATTTGGCCGGCTGGAAACTGATTGATCCGGGTGCCACCGGAACACTTCCTTCTTATCTTTTGCAACCCGGAGAATATGTAATTCTTACTTCAGTATCTGGGGTGCCCAAGTTTGAACCCTATGGTAAAGTCTTGGGTGTGCCCGGTATGCCTGTGCTCAATAACAATTCAGACCAGGTTTACCTGGTATCTCCTGAAGGGCTAACGGTCGATTCAGTAAGTTATCAATTGAGTTGGTATAGAGATAATGAAAAGCGAGATGGTGGCTGGACATTGGAACGCATTGATTATGATGATTTTTGTAATGATGCCGATAACTGGATAGCCTCAACAGATGATAGCGGAGGCACACCTGGAAGAATTAATGCGGTGTTTACAAAGAAAGAGCAAGTGCAGGCACCAAGATTTGCTGATGTAATAGTTGAAAACACCAGTGCGGTAATTTTACAATTTGATAAAAAACTCAATCATCAAGCATTGTCGGGTGAGTTTATCATTGATCCAGCGCTTGCTATTGTCAACAAAATATTTTCAGGAGAGCAGCGCGATCAGATTGAAATTAATTTTGCTATGCCCTTGCAACTGGGAGGAAGTTATTCATTACGGGTTGAAAATATTTTTGATTGCCGCGCTTTGGCCATTGATCAAGATTTCAACATGATCGATTTTACAGTTGTTGCGGCCCCGCCAAAAGTAAAAGACTTGATAGTGCTTGATGCAAATCATCTTGTTATAAAATTCTCGGAAGAGTTAGAAAAAGCATCTGCTGAAAATAAATCTAACTATACTGTATCAGGTGAAATAGCCTCCCCAGCTAATGTCAAAATGTTATCAGACAATAAAAGTGTAGAGCTTTTCTTTTTGAATTCATTTATGAATGGTCGCACTTATCAAATCAGTTTTCAAGGAATAAGCGGATTATACAACAACGAAATTGAAGCCACCGAGAAAACATTTCTCTTTTTTCAACCTGTGCCCGCAAAATACAAAGACATCATCATCACAGAAATTTTTCCTGACCCAAGCCCACCAGTTGGCTTACCCGAATTCGAGTTTGTAGAGATTTACAACCGCAGTGAACATCCGTTTGATCTTTCCGGCTGGAGATTGATAGATCCAGGTGCCAATGGAAGTATTCCTGCATATCTTATTCAGCCGGGTGAGTATGTTATTCTTGCTTCCGCAGCTGCAGGTCCATATTTTCAAAATTATGGCAAAGTGCTCACAGTTACCAACATGCCTGTGTTAAACAATTCGTCTGATCAATTAACTTTAAAATCACCCGAGGGAATAACCATCGACACTGTAAGCTATCAATTATCCTGGTACAAAGACAGTGATAAACGCGATGGCGGCTGGACTCTGGAATTGATTGACCTGAATGATGTTTGCCGGGAAGCCGAAAACTGGATGGCTTCTGAAGATCCGCGTGGAGGAACACCCGGAAAAGTAA
>DAOLDI010000230.1:0-4386 GCA_035327445.1 Cyclobacteriaceae bacterium
ACATTTATTTCCTAGTAAAGCATTACCTCCATAACCAGAGCCATAAGATACAATTGATCTTTCTTCAGGGTAATGTACTATGTATTTAGTGGTAGGGTTTGTAGGCCATTTCGCATCCTCTTGTCCGGCTTGCAGCGGTGCTCCAACTGTATGCAAACATTTTACATACTCTCCATCTTCGCCCATAATATCAATCACCTGCTGACTAACACGTGTCATCAAATGCATATTCACCACTACATATTCAGAGTCAGTGATTTCAATACCTACTTTAGAAATGGATGAGCCAAGTGGCCCCATGCTGAAGGGAATGATATACATTGTTCTTCCTCTCATGCAACCATCTAAAAGGGGGTTCAAGGTCTCTTTCATTACCTTAGGATCTACCCAATTATTGGTTGGCCCTGCATTTACTTTTCTTACGCTGCAGATATAAGTACGGTCTTCAACGCGCGCTACATCACTGGGGTCTGAAAAACAGGCAAAACTATTAGGTCGCTTCTCAGGATTTAATCTGATAAATGTACCCTTTTCGACAAGCTTGTCGCATAATTCCTGATATTCCTGGCTGGAGCCATCGCACCAGCGCACCTGATCAGGCTTACAAAGTTCGATACATTGTTCTAACCATTTTTTTGCTTCCTCGTGTTTCAAATTATCGAGTAAGCTAAGCGGGTCTGCTAAATTCATAGACGAAGATTATGAGTTATTTGGGATGAAAACTGAGGCGAAAATACACAGAGGATACCTGAAAATGAAATATTTCAATCGGTTGCAATCTCGAATTCAACAGTAACCTCAGGAATAAATTCTAAATCAGGGAATTAGGTACTATGTTCGATAAAGCTCTTGCGTAACAGAAAGCTTAAAATCTGGAAATACCCATAATTTCGATCTCCAAAAACGTAATATAATTTGGCTAAAAAGGCAGATTTCTTTAATTAGCGCGGTAGTTTAGAATATAAGTTTCACAAAAACAGATTATGATGAATCGATTGTTAAAATTTTTGGTATTAGTTCCATTCCTTATAGCGCTGAATTTTTCAGTATTTGCACAAGAAGAAGAGGTAACAGAAGAAGAATTGAAAAATTACGCTATCGCGATGGATTCTATTGAAAATATGAAAGCAGCGCTTATTGAAACCATCAGCGAATTGGTTAGAAATAATGAAGTGATTAGCGGTAACCGGTACAATGAGCTATCAAAAATTATTAATGATGAATCTAAATTAGCAGCAGCTGAGGCTAAACCAGATGAAATTGCAGCCGTAAAAGAAATAATTGCAAAGCGCGATGAAGAAACACAAAAAATAAATGAAACTTTTCAATCATTAGCGAGAGAATTCATTGGTGCAAAATCATATAATAAAGTTAGAAAAGCATTGCAAACTGATGCCGATGTAAAAGCCAAATATGAAGCCATACTTGCTTCACTTAACTCTGATGATGAAGAATAAATAACAATATTTGCGAAATATAAAACGCCAGTTCAATAAGCATGAACTGGCGTTTTTCTTTTCTTAAATTAATCCTTCCAAACCCTGATAGGATAAGAAGGGCGCACTTGCTCCTGTGGCGGATTCTTCTTTAATTCTTCAAGTGCAATTTCAATGGCTTTTTCTAGTTGTGGATCTCTTCCTTTAATCACATCAGCAGGCCATTGCTCCACTTCAATATCCGGAGGCACACCTACATTCTCCACAATAAATCCATCCTTGGTCCAGATAGCCAGGTTAGGTGCAGTAACACTTGCACCATCAATGAATTCAGGGAAGCCCAATACACCCACTAATCCGCCCCAGGTGCGTTTGCCCACCAGTGTGCCTACTTCAAATTTACGGAACATCCAGGGCAACATATCTCCGCCCGATCCTGCGGTTTCATCAATAATCATCACCTTAGGACCTTCGATATAAGCACTCGGTGTTTTGATGTCTTTGCCATAGCGCAAATTCCAATGTGCTTGATAAGGTCTTCTCAATAAATCAATATAATAATCAGCTACCTGTCCACCACCATTAAAGCGCTCATCCACAATGATGGCTTTCTTATTGGCTTGAGGGAAAAAGTAACGCTTGAAATACTCATGCCCTGCACCTGCAGTGTTAGGCACGTAAACATAAGCAACTTGTCCGTTCGTGGCTTCGTGTACTTTTTTCAGATTTCCTTCTACCCAATCGCGGTTGCGCAGGTTATATTCATTGGCAATGGGAACTACCTGCACTACCCTTGAGCCTGACATGTTCGGGTTTGGCCCGATGGTTAACTCTACAATTTTTCCCGATGTATTTTCAAAATAACTGTAAATGTTTTGAGCAGCAGTAAGCTCCTTGCCATTAACAGCCAAAATATAATCACCCACTTTGGCATTCACACCTGGTTCGGTAAGCGGAGAACGCAGGTTGGGATTCCAGTTTAATCCTCCGTAAATTTTTTTGAGTTGATAGCGATTGTTATTGATGGCAAAATCAGTCCCAAGCAATCCTCCCGGAACTGTTTTAGGAGAACTCAATCTGTCGCCAGCGACTGCCAAGCGATGATGACCTACTGCCAACTCACTGCACATCCACTGAATTAGATTATTCAAATCGCTGCGACAGGAAAGATGAGGCAGAAATTGCTCATATTTCTTTTTCATGGCGGGCCAGTCGGCACCGTGCATGCCAGGATCATAAAAATAATCTCGGTTAATGCGCCAGGCTTCATTGAAGATGTGCGGCCATTCTGCGATTGGGTCTATCTTCACCTGCATATCATCAATATTCAACATGCCTTTGCCGGGTTCGGGCTTCTCTCCTGCTCCGCTTATGCCCCAGGTATTTCCTTTGCGGTAAAGCATTTTGCTGCCATTTGCAGAAATGATGTAATTATCCAAATCCATCACTTCTGTATTCTTGCGCTTCTTAATGTCGTATTTATTCAACTTGCCTGAGCCTGAAAGATCAGTTGAAACATAAAATATCTCTCCTTCTTTACCTTTATTCAATTGTGAATAGCTTCCTGCTGTAACAGGAACATCAACAATTCTCAAATCAATATTTTCAAAATCAATACGAAATACATTTTGTTGCGCAGGTGGTGTTGCTGCAGTGCTGGCTTTCTTTCCTTTCGTGTCAGGTTCGGGGGCTTTCTCTGTATCTGCTTTTGCTGTCTCTTCATCGCTTTCTTTAGCAAAGGGTGATATGGTATTGCTTTGAAGCGTAACTAAGTAAATAGAACGTGTAGCCCGCATGTCCTGATTAGACTGGTCAAACCAATTGACAACCGGACCGGCATCAGTGGATGCAAAGAAGTACAGGTACTTTCCGCTTACATCAAACACCGGTTCTGATGCATCGCTTAGTCCATCACTTATCGGAAATGATTTACGCTGATCAACAGAATACAAAAACACCTGACTGAAATTAGTCTCCAGAATTTTGGTGTAGGCAATCCATTTTGAATCGTGCGACCAATCGCCAAACATCTGCCGGAAAACTCCGGGTGTGTATATTTCATCTGATTCAATTTTTGTGATGCTTCCAGAAGCCACATCTGCTACATACAAGGTGCGGCTGTTATCTACAAAACTTATTTTCTTACTGTCGGGCGACCATTTGGTGAAGGCATAAAAACCATTGCCATTGAGTTTGATTTCTCTTGCCGGAGATTTCCCATCCTGTGCCTTGATATGCAAAGCATATTCTCCGGATGCATCAGAAAAGTAAGCGATATGTTTTCCATCAGGCGACCATGCCGGATATTTTTCATGTGTGCCTGTACTTTCTGTAATGTTGCGCGCATCTCCCTTTTCTGCAGGTAAGGTGATGATGTCCCCACGGAAACCAAACACCGCTCTTGCACCTGAAGGAGAAATATCAGCGCTGCGTATGTATTGCGCACCTTTGACAAAACGAGGACGCAACTCAAGCAAATCGGCTGCAATACCAATTTTAAGTCGGGTGGAATTAGATGCTGCTATATCATAGGTGTGCAAATAACCGGATTGCTCAAAAGCAATGCGATTGCCTTTGCCGGATAAACTGATGATGGGAAAATCTTTGAATTGTGTGAGTTGTGTTACCGTGCCGGCATTCATATCATAAGCAAATAAATTGAACTCACCATTCCTGTCGCTGCGGAAGTAAACCTTATCTCCTAACCAAACAGGGTCTGAATCATTACAGCCACCTTCGGGTTGAGGAATAACTTTTACGGCATGGTCAGCAAAGGCATACACAAATATTCTTGACACCGTACCACCCCGGTAATTTTTCCATTGCTGAAATCTTCCGGGAATAGGTGTATACGCCATTTGCCTGCCATCAGGCGAGTAGCTGGCATGCCAGGCATTGGGAATATCAAGCTGAACAGGAAAGCCGCCCTCTACCGGAACAGTAAACAACT
>DAOLDI010000231.1:0-4371 GCA_035327445.1 Cyclobacteriaceae bacterium
AAAACTGCAGATAAGAACGTCTTGCAGTGAACACAAGGCTTGCATTTTCTGAAACCGGGCCATCAAGTGTAATCCCTAAATCACTCGCCCCCACAACACCGTTAACAATCCATTTATCTGTGCGGCCATCTTTCAATCTGAAATCAAAAACAGAACTTAAAGTGTTGTTTCTGTTAGCAGGAAAAGCTCCTGAATAAAAATCAACTTCGTTCAGTAAATCAACATTGATGATCCCCACGGGTCCACCAGAAGAACCTTGCGTTTGAAAGTGATTGATAACAGGAATTTGTATGCCATCAAGATAAAAAGTGTTTTCTCCGGGTGCACCTCCGCGAATGATAATGTCATTTCTAAAAGAAGGCGTAGAAGCTACACCCGGCAATGAACGCACCACGCGCGAAATATCGCGGTTACCACCAGGCGCACGTTTTATTTCTGTTGAGCTGATGGTTTTAAGCGATACCGGAGATTCATCAGGCTTATAAAATCCTGCAGAAGCGCTAATCTTAACTTCATCCAATCGTTGACTGCTCTCGGTAAGAAAAACATCTACAATTGCGGGCCTGGCTTCTGTAACCATTACCTCATAAACCACCTGCTTCTCAAAGCCCACAAAACTTATTTCCAGGTTATATACCCCGGCTTTTAAGCCCGTGATTTCGTATTTGCCATCAATATCAGCAGCCGTGCCTTTTAACACTTCCTGCACCAAAATATTGGCAAACGGAACAGGCTCATTGTTTACTTTATTGAGCACCTTGCCCCTGATAATGCCCTGCTGGGCAAATAATAAACTTGATCTTAAAAGAAATAAACTAAAAAGTAATAACCGCATGGTTTACAGATTGGCCTATAAAACAGAGCTTCCTTCAAAATGTTTAATTATTGAATATATTTAAGAAAGATTTGGTGCCCGACTTTTGCTTAGAACTAAAATCAACCAATTAAATGTTAATAATATTACTATGATAATTGAAAGGACCGATAAAGAAATCATTTTCAGGGTAAAGACAGGTTCAAGCCTTGACGACCTGCAGGACATAGCAGACCTCATAGAATTTAAAGAGCTGGCAGGGAAGTCGAAAGCCAAACAAAAGGATGTTGATGAGCTTGTAAAAAAAATCAAAAAAGGCAGATGGAATAAAACAAAAGCCAAGCTCAAGTTATGAGGATTGTTGTTGATACAAACATCGTCTTCAGTGCAGTTCTTAACACAGATAGTCATATATCCAGAATTTTTCTCTACTCAAAGTCAAAATTAAATTTTTACTCTACCCTACAACTATTGACTGAGCTTGAGGAAAATAAAGGTAAGCTAATTAAAATATCCAAATACACTGAACCACAGCTTCTACGTGTTACAGAACTCATTACCCAACGGATACGATTTATTAATCCCGCATTAATTCCTAAATCCATTTACAATAAAGCTGAATCACTAACCGCTGATGTAGATATTGATGATACCGAATTCATTGCCCTCTCCGAGCACATGAAAGCAAAGTTTTGGAGTGGAGATAAGGCACTAATAAAAGGTCTTAAACAAAAGGGATGGAATAGATTTATTGAAACTCAGGAACTATTTAAACTTGTTGCGAAAAAGTAAGGCGCTTCACATAAATCAATTATTTACATTAGCACTTGATTTTTTTTAATATGCTTATATACAACGTAACCATAGGAATAGATAAAGAAATAGAACAGGAATGGATTGACTGGATGCAGGCGGAGCACATTCCGGATGTGATGAATACCGGCATGTTTTTGAAACATCATTTCTACAGAATTCTTACCCACGATGAGGAGGGCACAGCTTCTTATTGCGTGCAATATTATACGGATGATATTGTGAAAGTGAGAAAATACCTGGATGAGTTTGCGCCCGGATTAGTTGATAAGCACAAGGCCAAGTACAAAGATCGCCATGTGGCTTTCAGAACTCTATTGGAAGAAGTCTAGTCTTTATGCACGTTGATTAAGGACTGAATCTGCTCGGCCTGCAAATGACAGTTCAGCCATTCTCCATCGAAAGTGGTTCCATATTTTTCATAAAACCTGATAGCTGGTTCATTCCAATCAAGCACCTGCCACATCATACCTGTGCATTTATCTTCAATGCATTTAATCATGGTGCGCTCAAACAACAGTTTACCAATGCCCATACCCCTGCAGGACTCTGTCACAATAATATCTTCCAGGTATAATCTCCTGCCCTTCCAGGTAGAATAGCGGTAATAGTACAAAGAGAGCCCCACAATTTTTCCGTCCAACTCGGCCACATAAAAACCATACACCGGGTTTTTGCCAAAACCATCTTCCTCCATCATTTGAAGCGTGTTGGTTACTTCTTGGGGTGCTTTTTCATATTCCGCCAATTCTTTGATGAGCCTGAGTGCATCGGGCAAATCTTTTTTCTCTCCTTCTCTGATGGTAAGCTTTGATTCCATGCTTGAAAAATACTAAAAAATACAGGTCTCCAGGAAAATTATGAATGCCTGAATAGGGGTAAATGCCTGCAGACTTGTCTCAACATTATGTGATGAAAACCGTAAATTGCCCTATTCGAGATGATTAATACGGAGCAAAATACGGAACAAGACATCCTCGGCAAGTTGCATGCTGGAGATAAAACCGCATTTGAGATGGTATTTCGTACTTATTATAACACCTTGTGTAATTATGCTTACGGTTTTGTGAGCGACCAAGATGAAGCTGAAGAAGTTGTGCAATCTACTTTTATCAATTTTTGGGAAAAGCGCAACGATATCAATATTCAGCATTCACTAAAGGCTTATCTATACCGCTCGGTACGCAATACTTGTCTTAACATCATCAAGCATGAGAAAGTGAAAAACAAGCATCAGGAATATGCCATGACATATTCAAGCCTTGCCAGCGAAAGTACGGCACAGGCAGTGATGAAAAATGAGCTGGAGCAAAAGATTGCTGAAGCGATGACAAAATTGCCCGAACAATGCCGACTGGTTTTTTCACTCAGTCGCTTTGAAGATTTGAAATACCAGGAGATAGCAACGCAATTGGGCATCTCTGTAAAAACCGTGGAAAATCAAATGGGTAAAGCCCTGCGCATTATGCGCGAACAGTTAAAAGATTATCTGCCCTTATTGCTGATATTTTTTGAAGGATGGTTTAGTTGATAAGATTGTGAAAGAAAACGAAGAACATATCATCGAATTACTGGCCCGGTATTATACCGATGAAGTCACTGCAAAGGAGCATGAAGAAGTAGAAGCATGGCTTTCCTTATCAGCAGAAAACCAAAAGCTTGGCAAAGACATCCAAACCATTCTGGAGAAAGCTTCTAAAAACCAGACGCAGTTTAACTACAATACTGAGCAAGCCTGGGAAAAAGTGAAATCGAAATTAGAGGAAAGCAAAGTGATACAGATGCCTGCACGCACAAGCGCCTTGCAATGGAGCCTGCGCATTGCCGCAAGTATTTTGCTTTTACTAAGTGTCATCTACGCTACGCAACAATTGACCAGTCCTAAGCTTGTTGAACTGAACCTGCAATCAACTAACACAACTTTACAAGACAGTCTGCCGGATGGCACACAGGTATTTCTCAACAAAAACAGCAAACTCGATTATGTGGCTGACAAAAAAGCCAAAGAGCAACGCGTAAAACTTACAGGCGAAGCATACTTCAGCATGTCGGATAACCCATCGCGTGAGTTCATCATTGAAACATTGGGTGTATATGTACAGGATATTGGTACAAAATTCAATCTGCGTGCTTACCCTGAAGAAGAGGAAATCATTGTTGCTGTTGAAGAAGGTGAGATAAGATTTTATTCTGATGAAGATGCGGGCATTCAAGTGCTGGCCGGTGAAACAGGTTATTACAACAAGCAAGAAGAAAGATTTTATAAAAAAGAATTGTTAGATGTGAACGTGCTGGCATACAAAACCAGGGTCTTTGTTTTTAACAATACTCCGCTTTCAATTATTGTAAACGCATTGAACCAGGTGTATGAACAACCCATTCGCTTAAGCGGCAACATAGCTGCTTGCCAAATTACTGTAAGCTTTAAAGATGAGACCTTAGCATCCATCGCGGAGATTCTTGCCGAAACACTCGGACTTAGTTACCACATCAGCGGAAATGAAATCATCCTGGAAGGAAAGAGCTGCGGGGAATAATCACTCATGCAAATTTTTAACAAACATATTTTTTCAGCGCTCTGTGGCATTTTCCTGTCTGTACTTGCCTACGCACAATCTGCTCCAATACTGGATAGGCAAATAAGTCTTAGTGTAGAAAATAAAAGCATAGAAGAGGTATTGAATGATATTTCGAAAGCGCATGGATTCACATTTTCCTACAGCACAGCTGCATTCAATGCAAAA